>JALSHM010000081.1 GCA_026982235.1 Robiginitomaculum sp.
CGCGGAGAAAAAATTACTGGGCACCGAAGATGTTTCCAATGGCCGTATTGTTATGGCAACGGTTAAAGGCGATGTTCATGATATTGGCAAGAATATTGTCGGGGTGGTTTTGCAGTGTAATGGTTACGAGGTTATAGACCTCGGCGTCATGGTGCCTTGCGAGAAAATTTTAGGGACCGCCAAAGACGAAAACGCCGATATTATCGGCTTGTCCGGTTTGATAACACCGAGCCTGGACGAGATGGTATATGTGGCCGGGGAAATGCAAAGACAAGGCTTGAACTTGCCCTTGATGATTGGCGGGGCGACAACCAGCATCACCCATACGGCGGTGAAAATAGAACCCGCTTATAGGGACAATGCGACCGTCTATGTGCAAGATGCATCAAGGGCAGTGGGGGTGGTGACCAATTTGCTTGGCGATAATGCGGATGTGTTCAAAGCCAAAACAAAAGCCAAATACGAGAAATCCCGCACCGCCCATGCCCGCGCTCAAACGGGGAAAAAACGTCTACCCATAGACGCTGCCCGCGCCAATAAATGCGCACTGGATTGGGAGGGTTACCAAGCCCCGAAACCCAGTTTTATTGGCACGAAAACTTTTAAAAAATACGACCTAAATATCGTCCGTCCCTATATTGACTGGACACCGTTTTTCGCCACATGGGAGCTTAAAGGCCGTTACCCAGATATTTTGGAACACGAAGTTTACGGCAAGGCGGCGCGGGATTTATACCGCGATGCCCAAATTATGCTGGATAAGATATTGGCGGAAAAATGGGTGCATGCTCAAGTCACACTCGGCTTTTGGCCTGCGCTCAGCATAGGTGATGATATACAGCTTTTCAAAGATGAAACCCGCACGGAAAAACTTGCCGTTTTGCGCACATTACGCCAACAAATGGTCAAATCAGAGGGGCGCAAAAACTACGCTTTGTCGGATTTCGTTGCACCTGATAATATCAACCAAGATTATGTGGGCGGGTTTTGTGTCACTGCTGGCCTGGGCGAAGGCAGCCGCGTGCGGGATTTCAAAGCCGCAGACGATGATTATTCTGCTATATTATTCCAAGCCCTGTGCGACCGTCTCGCCGAAGCCTTGGCCGAACATATACATGAACGGGTCAGGCGCGAATTTTGGGGCTATGAAAAATCTGCCCGCTTTGGGGTCAAGGGCTTGGTGGCTGAAGACTATATTGGTATCCGCCCAGCGCCAGGCTATCCCGCACAACCAGACCACACCGAAAAAGCGACATTGTTTAAGCTTTTGGGCGGGGATGCCACCGGGGTTACATTAACCGAAAGCTTTGCCATGCATCCGGCATCCAGTGTGTCGGGGCTATATTTCTCCCATCCTGAAAGTCTATATTTCGGGGTCGGTAAAATTGAAAAAGATCAAGTAGAAGATTATGCGCGGCGCAAAGGTATGGATTTAGCCGAGGCCGAGAGATGGCTCGCGCCGATATTGAATTATTGATCTGCTCCTTCCCCCACTTGTGGGGGAAGTGGGCGCCTCTTGGCGCTCAATGGGGGCAATCTCTCGTCCCGTACAAGACTTAAAGTTCTGCCCCCATCCCCCCTGCGGGGTACTTCCCCCATGAAAAATGGGGGAAGGAGGTGATGTTATGCCACATCCTTTAGCGGATGTTCCAGCCGCTCCAGCATTTCCTTGGGCACGACTTGCACGAAATTGGCTTTTTCAATCTCCCAATCCCTTAGCAAGACGCGGGCAAATTCTGAACCCGTGTTTTCCACATGTCGCGCAATCAGGGATTTGCAGTGACCTTCCCAATAGGCACTATCAAAGCCTTGCCAAACCACGCTATCTGGATTGACGGCCTTTTCAAAATTTCTATCTGGATTATAGACAAAGGCCATGCCGCCAGTCATGCCGGCAGCGAAATTATCACCAATAGACCCAAGGATAACCACCGTGCCGCCCGTCATATATTCCAGCCCATTATTGCCGCAGCCCTCGATGACAGCATTGGCGCCAGAATTACGCACGGCGAAGCGTTCACCCGCCCGCCCTGCCGCGAGCAGCGTGCCCGACGTTGCACCGTATAAACAGGTATTGCCAATAATATTGCTGGTATGGGCGTCAATTTGACTGCCACCTTGAGGGGCGAGGCATATTTCTGCGCCGGACAGGCCTTTACCCACATAATCATTGGCATCACCGTCGACAATAAGCCGTAAGCCTTTCATGCCAAAGGCGCCCAGGGATTGCCCGGCAGAGCCGCGCAGGCGGATGGTTAATTGTCCGTCAGGTAATCCGTCCACACCAAATTGGCGGTAAATTTCGCTAGAGCTTCTTGTGCCCACGGCGCGGTCGGTATTGCGCACCGTATAGACTAGCTCGGTTTTTTTGCCGCGTTCAAATAATTGTTTGCCGTCTTTCAAGATTTGCACATCCAGCGCGTCTGGCACTTCGGTGCGGCCTTTACGCGAATCAACGACCGGACGAATATCAATGCGGGTCAGAACGGCGTTAAGGTCAAGATCGTCCAAATGGGTGGCACCGCGCGAGACCTGGGACAATAAATCCGCCCGCCCAATAATTTCTGATAGGCTGGTGACACCAAGTGAGGCCAAAATTTCGCGCACTTCTTCGGCCATAAAGGTCATGAGGTTTATCACATGTTCGGGCTTGCCGGTGAATTTATCCCGCAGGCTTTCGTCTTGGGTACAAATCCCAACCGGGCAGGTATTGCTGTGGCATTGTCTGACCATCAAACAGCCCATAGCCACGAGGGACAAAGTACCAACACCATATTCTTCGGCGCCGAGCATAGCGGCAATGACAATATCGCGACCTGTTTTAATGCCGCCGTCCGTGCGCAAAGTAATTTTATCGCGCAGGCCGTTCAGGCTCAGGATTTGGTGGACTTCTGACAAACCCAGCTCCCATGGTATGCCCGCAAATTTAAGACTGGTATTGGGCGACGCCCCAGTGCCGCCATTATGGCCAGCAATGAGAATGGTGTCGGCCTTGGCCTTGGCCACTCCGGCGGCGATAGTGCCCACACCGGAACTGGCCACCAGCTTGACACAAACCCGGGCGTGCGGGTTGATTTGTTTGAGATCGTAAATCAACTGTGCCAAGTCTTCGATAGAATAAATATCGTGGTGGGGCGGTGGGCTAATCAATGTAACGCCCGGTGTGGCGTGGCGCAGCTTGGCGATCATCTCTGTAACTTTAAAGCCAGGCAATTGCCCACCTTCGCCAGGCTTGGCACCTTGGGCGACTTTAATTTCGATCTCTTTGCAATTATTGAGGTATTCTGCCGTGACACCAAACCGCCCAGAGGCAATTTGTTTTATTTCAGAATTGGCATTATCGCCGTTCGGTAAGGTTTTATAACGTGCCGGGTCTTCGCCGCCCTCGCCGGACACCGAACGCGCCCCGATACGGTTCATGGCGATATTGAGCGTGCCGTGGGCTTCGGGGGATAATGCGCCCAAAGACATGGCTTGGGTTAAAAACCGCCTGCGGATTTCATTGACATTCTCGACTTGCTCTATGGGGACAGGTTTGCCCATGGGGTTAAAATCGAGCAAGTCGCGAATTTGAATAGGAGCTTGGCCATTGACCAATGTTGCGAATTTTTTATAGGCTTGATAATCGCTGGTGCGCACTGCCGATTGCAGCATATTTATCATATCCGCACCATAAGCATGACGCTCACTGTCTGCCCGCTGGCGGTAAAACCCGCCAATAGGTAAGAGCGGTTTTTCGGGCGCATAGGCACGTTTATGCTGCTCGACTATTTTTTGCTCTAGCCCCGCAAGGCCAATGCCTGAAATGCGCGAGGTCATGCCAGGGAAGTGTTCATCGACCAAAGAACGCGACAGGCCGAGGGCTTCGAAATTATTACCGCCACGATAAGACGAAATAACGGAAATGCCGGACTTGGAAATAATCTTCAAAAGGCCATTGTCTATGGATGTTTTATAATTGGACAGCGCCGTCTCTAGGTCGGTTTTCACGGTGCCATTTGCCACCAATTCGCTCAACATATCTTGGGTCAAATAGGCGTTGACCACGGTCGCCCCCGCCCCGATAAGCACGGCGAAATAATGGGTGTCAAGACATTCAGCCGAGCGCACAATCAAGGAACAATTGGACCGCAAGCCTTGCTTGACCAAATGGGCGTGTACGCCGCCAACACATAGAATGATAGGCGCGGACACATTGTCTGGCCCATGGGCTTCATCGCTAATAATAATATTTTCAATACCTGCCCGCACCGCCTTCTCAGCTTGTTTGTTGATGCGTTTTAATAGGGCTTTAAGGGCGCTGCCATGGTGTGCGCCGTGCCGGGGTGGCGTAAATGTGCAGTCCAAAACCAAGGCATTATCGCCGATAATCTCCCTATATTTCCCATACATGGCATTGGTGAGAACCGGGCTTTCCAATACATACATTTCATCGGTTTGATCTGGCCCACTCGCGAGAATATTACGCAAATTGCGAAAGCGGGTTTTGAGACCCATGACCCGCGTTTCGCGCAATGGGTCAATGGGTGGGTTGGTGACTTGGGAAAATTTTTGCCGAAAGAAATGTGACAAGGGACGGTATGTATCAGACAGAACCGCAAGAGGCGTATCATCACCCATAGAGCCAATGCTTTCTTTGCCTTGCTCGGCCATGGGGGTTAAGATCATATCCAGCTCTTCACGCGACCGCCCACAAGCCAATTGGGCGCGCCGTAATGCCGTGCCCGTCAATATGGGTTGTGGCTCTGCCCCGGATAGTTGTTCGTCTAGCTCAATGGCTTTTTGTAACCATTTCTCATATGGGTGGGCGCTGGCCAGCTTGTTGATGATTTGGTCGGAATCGAAAAACTCGCCTTCGTTTAAATTGAC
>JALSHM010000082.1 GCA_026982235.1 Robiginitomaculum sp.
GGGGCGGTGGGGGGGCGGCAGAGAATTGCTTGGAAACCATCGGTATAAGTCTTTCCACAGTCGTTCCGTCTGCTAGCGTTACGAGTTCAGAGGAGGCTTCTTGAAGCACGCTCCCTCGCAAACGGGTGCCGGTCACGATTACTTGGTCATATAGTGATATTGGTGCCAAGCTAGAACGTCTCGGCCAGCAATTCGCCACTAGGTTTTTGTGTTGCTTGTCCGGCGAACGGGTTTGCTGTGACCGATTCAAACTGCCTGCAACAACAGACGCTTGTGTATCCTTAAATGTCTGCGCAGTTTCATTTTTAAACGTCAGCCACGCATTGAATTTCGCGCGCGTCTCGCTGGTTAAATCAAGCCTATAATCCGCTGCCCAACTAAACCCATCGGCCAGATAGGATATAACCAGCTCGCGCGGGCCGGATGTGGTGGTGTCTACGTCTATGGAGAGTTCCGGTTTGTTGTTGAGGCCGTCGGGGAGGGCAGAGAACAGGGTGGCTTCGGACAGGCCAGAGCATTGATAGGCTTCTAATTTACCGCCAATATCAAATACCACACCATTATTGGCCGAGACAATTTTTGCCCGGACTTGCCGCACGATACCGCTAGCTTTATCTGTGCGGGTTAAGGTGACGGTCTGGCCTAGGGAACGCTCAAATAGATTGGCTTTGGAGAGAAGTTCGGCGTCAAAATTGCGTTCAATGGTCAGGCCTTCAAATTGCCGCAAGAGAACGGAGGCCGGGATCATCCGGTCGTTTACGCCTTCAAACACGATTGTGGATTTACCCACAGGCAGGTCGATAGTTCGGCTCTCGGTAATAAGAGCGAGGTTTTTCGGGTAAATGGTCAGAGCGGTTGAGTCGGCTTGTGGCGAGACAATACGGCGGTGATCTTGGGCGTTTGCTGTTGCGGCGCAGAGGAGGGATAGAATTATGAGGAAGGCTAAGCGTACCACACTAACATTCAGCCCCTCACCGCGCTGTCGCGCACCTCTCCCAATGGGAGAGGTTAAGTTTGCCGTACCAACACCACTCTTTTGATTAAAGACAGATAGACGAGTAAACGTCTCCTCTCCCATGGGGAGAGGAACAAGGTGAGGGGGTAAGATGTTAATCGGGAAACCCACTGCTTAGTCCTACCAAGACCAATCTTGGCGTATCTTGAATTTTAACGTGGTTTCGCCTTCTGCTGGGACTTTTACGGTCCAGACATAGGAATAGGCATCGGGGGCTTTGCTCTTATGGCTTTCGGACAGGATTTTATAGTCTGTGTTCCAGCCCCATAATTGTTGACGGATGACGACTTCTATGGGTTCGTCTTTGGCATTGGTGATTTCGTATTCCATTTCGTGGTCAGAGACATATCGGCTTATTTTATCCGCTTTGACATGGGTTGGTTTGATGTTGACATCAAAGGCTTCGCCGATTTTCAAAGCCAGTTCGGACCCGCCCGGAATGTGGGTAATTATTTCTTCGCCGATAAATTGCGCACGGCCTCGCTTATCATTAGCATAAACCCGGATGATACCTTTGGGCAAAGCTTCGCCCAGACCTGTAGCACGGGAATTGGAAAACACAATACGGACATCTGCGGCTTGCGGGTCTTTAATGGTGCGAAACCCCCGCGCTTGGTATTCAAACACTTTTTTGGCATTGACATTATCAGCATTTAAGAACCCAACCTGTTTGGTTTGGTTGGACGCTATGGTAGTGCGGCCGGGCAGGGGGTAGAGATAATTATCGCCAATGCGCTCATAAGGATTGCTCTCAGTACCGCCCTTGCGTACATTGTTGTTATTGCGGTTATTATACTGGTTGCGGTTATTGTAATAATTATAATTGTTGAATTGCTGTAGATGTAAATTGCGGGTATATTGATTGCCCACATGCCCGGCGACGAGCGAGACTTTAGTATCCTTGAACGTGGTCTCGGTCTGATTGGTCAATGTTGCCCAGCCTTGAATATTCATTTTTTCAGCATCTTCATCAAATAGCATCACATAATCCGCCCGCCAGCCCAGCCCGTCGGAGAGATAATTAAGCGTGGCCTTGCGTGTGCCGGGGCGCTCGGAATGCACAATAGTGGACAAGGTCGGGTTGGCGCGCAAATTCTCGGGCACACCGTCAAATATCACCCGTGTTGGTAAATTATCATCACGCAGAACCTCTATACGTTCTCCGATTTGCACAACCACACCATTGTTAACGGCCAGAACTTTGGCCTTTTCGCGGGTCTCTACCCCGGTGCCGGGATTGGTGCGGATAATGGTCACGGTCTCACCAACCGCCTTTTGCATCAGTTTTTGCGGGGTGAGCAGGTCATAGTCAAAATTTTGCTCAACGATTTCAATTCCGTCGGCAGTGAAGGTCGCAGAGGGCGCATTGATTTTGGACGACACGCCGGGTAAGATGACCGTATTACGCCCGCGCTCAAACCTAATATCGCGCACGTCTTCAATGAGCGCCCGGTTATCCCCATATATGGTCATGGATAATTCGGAGTCTTGAGCAACAGCATTTGTGCCCCAACTACTGGCTAAAGCCGTGAAGATAAGTAAATATTTACGCATAAGAGCCTCCAAATAACCAATTTCATACACTTTAGATACGTATTGTAGCGAAATTAAGGCCAGACGACTACTGATAAATATTATTAACAAATACATGCAGAATTTAAATACAGGATTGCGCATTAAACTGGTAAACTAGTTTAATGGTTGATTGCGTAAATAAGTTCTAGAAATGTGGGAAATAATCGCGGCTTTGAGCGTAGTCTCTCTATCTACGTGGTTTGGTGATAGCTGTAATATCCTTCGTAAATCTGCTTGCACCTTTATTTGCTTTCGCCTATACACCGCCCACTTAAATCAAAGCAAAGCGCGAAGAGACGTTGGTTGCCCGCCAGGAAAGAAAAAGGATCGGTTAAGGGGTGACGATTTTCGTGAGGTGCGTAACAAAAGGTGACATCATGTCAAAGACAACAGTTTTAGAAGTAGAAATTCGCGAACGTACAGGTAGAGGCGGCGCCCGCGCTGCACGCCGGGCTAAATTAGTGCCAGGCGTAATTTATGGTGGCGGCCTAGACCCTGTCGCAATTAGTCTGAAAGAAAACCAGGTGTTTAGCGCCCTGAATAAAGGTAATTTGATTGGCTCTATGTTGAAAATTTCCCATAAAGGTGAAGAGCAACGGGTCATTACCAAAGATGTCCAATTCCATCCCGTAAAGGACATGCCCATGCATGTTGATTTTTTTCGGGTAACCGCGAAAACTATTATTGAAATGGAAGTCAGTGTTAATATTGTTGGTGACGATGTGTGTCCTGGCTTGACACGGGGCGGTAATTTGAATGTTGTGCGCCATACGATCGAAGTAAAATGCCCGGCGAATGGTATCCCGGATGCGATTGATGTTGATATTTCCGCATTGGAAATCGGCGATAGCTTGCACGAATCAGAAATCACCTTCCCTGAAGGCGTCACACCTGCCATTACTGACCGTGATCCAACCGTTGTAACGATTGCGTCAGCGCGTGTCGAGAAAGCGGCAGAAGAGGAAGAGGTTGAGGGTGAAGAAGCTGAAGCAGCCGAGGCAGGTAAAGCAGAGACTGAAGGCGAAGGCTAAAGTCGCTACTCTATGATCTTGTCATTTAGACAATCCCTCATGGGTTTTTTCCGCAAGAGGGCTTCAGAGGAGACACCTATGCTTCTCATTGTAGGGCTGGGTAATCCCGGCGCAAAATATGCAAACAACCGCCATAATATTGGCTTTATGGCGGTTGATGCGATAGCCGATATGAACGGATTTTCCGCGCCTAAATCAAAATTTAGCGGGCAAATGCGCGAAGGGTTTATCGAAACAGAGAACGGGCGCGTCAAAGCGCTTGTGCTCAAACCCATGACCTTCATGAATGAAAGCGGGCGCTCCGTTGGGGCGGCGGCGCAGTTCTATAAAATCCCCAAAGACAAGATAATCGTGTTTCACGACGAGCTTGATTTGGACGCGGGCAAGTTTCGCATGAAGCTCGGCGGCGGTATTGCGGGGCATAATGGTTTGCGTTCTATCAAAGCCCAAATGGGGGCAGACTTTCGCCGTGCCCGTATGGGCATTGGTCATCCGGGACGAAAAGAACAAGTGCACGCTCACGTCCTGTCAGATTTTTCCAAATCAGACCGAGATTGGGTGGATACATTGGTGGATGCTTGTGCGCGCGCTTCGGGTTTGTTGGCAGCGGGTGAGATTGAAAAATACCAAACCAAGGTTAATCATCTCGCACCTGCGCCAAGCTCTAAACCAAGACGAAATTAGGATATATAATGGGATTTACCAATGGGATTTAAATGCGCAATAGTTGGTCTGCCGAATGTGGGGAAATCGACCCTGTTTAATGCGCTTACGCAAACCGCATCTGCGGCAGCGGAGAATTATCCGTTTTGCACGATTGAGCCAAATGTCGGAGAGGTGCCTGTTCCAGAACCACGCCTGCCGATAATCGCAAAGATAGGTGGATCGAAAGAACAAATCCCGGCACGCATGAATTTTGTTGATATTGCAGGCCTGGTGCGCGGTGCGTCAAAAGGTGAGGGATTGGGCAATCAGTTCTTGTCCAATATTCGCGAAACCGATGCCATAGCCTATGTGTTGCGGTGTTTTGACGATGACGATGTCACCCATGTGGACGGCAAAATCGACCCGCTGGCAGATTTGGAAACCGTACAGACAGAGCTTATGATGGCTGATATGGAGAGCCTTGAGAAGCGTACACCAGCCTTGCAGAAAAAAGCCAAGAATGGTGACAAAGAAGCAATTTTGACTTTGAAAATGATCGGTTTGGCCATGGCGGAGCTGAACGAAGGCCGTCCAGCG
>JALSHM010000083.1 GCA_026982235.1 Robiginitomaculum sp.
GCAGCATTTTGCCGGACGCCAATTGCCGCCTGTGCGCAATAACCGACCTTATTACATACTGGTTGGTCGGGATATGACACCGGGACAATTTTGCGAATGGCTGGCCCATTATTCTGGGCGCGGGCGGGTCAGTGTCTACCGCATGCCCTATTGGCGCAAGACGGTTAAAGGCAAAGCTGCACCCTTGGGCACGGAACACGAATATTGGCGCGATCCACTGGAACATATGAGCGGGCGCTTGGCTAGACTGCTGTGCGGTGTTTGGGCAGTCCATATTTGGCCGGGTTGGCGTGACCAGACTGACGTGACCATACTGGCGCGGCTGGGCTGGCGCGGCCAAGATGACGTGGCCAAGATGACGTGGCTAGACTGGCGGCTCTCATTCCCAAACCAAACCCATAAACGCCCTCCCGGCGAGCAATTTCCCCTGCCCGAATATATCTGCCTGAATATATCTGCCCGAATATATCAGCCTTAACAAGCTAACCCCCCTATAACTCTAACTCTATAAATAAACAGGTAAACTAGAAAACTAGAAAACTAGAAAACTAGTTCTCTTTATTAAGCTAGGCCTAATGGTGTGGGGATAAGGTTTGTTGGTGCGGCGGGGATTTAAAACAAAACCCGGCAAATAAGGGGCAAACCCTAAAATAAAACCCGCATCACCAGACGCTCAACGGACGCTCAATGGACGCTCAACGGACACAGGCGCCTATGCGTAAAGCTAATTATGTGATCATGCCTTATGTCTGAGATAAGTCTCCTTTGGGCAAGCATATTGCACGCGCCACTTGCCTTTGCTACTTGCCTTTACCCTGCGCACATCCTACCTAGGGATTAAACCTAAAAACGAGTTTATTATGACTGATAAGACACAAGAACCTATTCACCACAAAGTTATTATTATTGGCTCTGGTCCTGCGGGATATACGGCTGCGGTTTATGCGGCACGGGCTATGTTGGCACCAGCTATTATTGCGGGCATGCAACCCGGCGGGCAATTAACCATTACAACCGAAGTTGAAAATTACCCTGGATTCCCCGAAATCCAAGGCCCGGAATTGATGGAGCATTTTAAGACCCATGCCCTAAAATTTGGCACCAAAATTTACGAAGATTTAATCACAGATGTTGATTTCTCAAAACGCCCTTTCACAATGACAGGCGATACGGGCACGACTTATACGGCGGATACAGTGATTATTGCCACAGGGGCACAAGCCAAATGGCTTGGTTTGCCATCTGAGGATTATTTTCAAGGATTCGGTGTTTCGGCCTGCGCCACTTGCGACGGCTTTTTCTATCGGGATAAAGAAGTCATTGTGGTCGGCGGCGGCAATACAGCGGTCGAGGAAGCTTTGTTCCTGACCAATTTTGCCTCAAAAGTTATTCTTGTTCACCGCCGTGACGAACTGCGTAGCGAAAAAATTCTGCAAAAGCGTTTGTTTGAAAATCCCAAAGTGGAAATATTGTGGGATACGACACTTATAGAAATCCTCGGGGATGACATGCCCAAAGGGGTGACAGCGGCTAAGCTGAAGAATCTAAAAACTGGCGAAGAATATGACCGCCCCATTCACGGCGTGTTTATTGCTATTGGTCACAAACCCTCTACCGAAGTGTTCAAAGGTCATGTCAAAATGAACGCAGGCGGCTATATTGAAACCGCCCCGGACAGCACAGCAACCGATATTCCTGGCGTCTTTGCTGCGGGCGATGTCAGTGATGAAGTCTTTCGCCAAGCCGTGACCGCCGCTGGTCTTGGGTGTATGAGTGCGCTGGAGGCCGAAAAATGGTTGACGGAGAATGAGGACTAAATGCCGGACACACTGGATTGGGATAAAATGAAGACTTTTCACGCTGCGGCGGACACCGGGTCTTTGACGGCGGCGGCAAACCGCTTGCGCATTTCCCAATCTGCCGTATCCCGGCAAATTTCCGCCCTCGAACAACAATTAGGTGCCCCCTTATTCCACCGCCACGCACGCGGCCTGACCATGACTGAGCAAGGGCGAATTTTGTTTAAATCTGCCCGCGATATGGCCTATCAAGCCGCCATGGCGCAGGCCAGTGTGGTTGATTCCCAACAAAAACCCCAAGGCATTATTCGGGTATCCACCCCAATTTCCCTTGGGTCAAACTGGCTCATTTCGCTACTGCCTGAATTTCACAAATTATATCCGCTTATCCGAATCCAGCTTTTACTGGAAGATGAAGAACATGACCTGTCGGCCATGGATATTGATTGCGCCTTGCGTCCTTGGCCGTCTACCCAAGGCGATGTGATAGAACGAAAATTGGGGACAATATCCCAAAGCCTGTATGCTTCACATAATTATTTGGCCGCGCGCGGCGCACCCGTTGATGTACAAGACCTTGATAAACATGATGTTATTGCCTTTGGCGATATTATTCCAGGCAGATTAAACAGTGCAAATTGGTTGTTAAAATTGGGGCGGGCGAGTAACGATCCACGCACGCCAATTTTGTCGGTCAATAATTTACACGGAATCATGCGCGCCGCAGAAGCAGATTTGGGTATAGTGGGTATTCCCGATTATATGGTGGCCATGTCCAAGCGCTTAGTACGGGTCTTGCCGCAAATTAGTGGCGAGCCCTTTGATATTTATTTTGTTTACCCAACCGAACTACGCGGGTCTACGCGCGTACGGGTTTTTCGGGAATTTTTGTTAAGCGCCGCAAGAAAATGGCGGCGGCGGACATAGGTATGCAAACTTGCATAGCAGATGTGACAATTTGGCACTGCACATTGCTGAAAATAATCTCTATATACTAGGTATCGAAAGATCGAAGCTTCCCCTGCTTCTCTTTCGACTACCGCGTACAGTTCCTCCCCGAATAGTATTGCGAAGACTTGGCCGGATTTTCTCCCCTGAAAATCCGGCTTTTTTTATGCGCGCGGCACGAAAATACAAACTTCTATTAACACTCTAGCCTTATAGTAGTTGTATTATTCTTGTATGGGGTCGTTGCAGCGGAAAAAATAAATGGGAACTCTTGATTCAGAAGATTTAGAAAATGACGAAGTCATAGGACAAGCTATCGATAGCTATCGTATAAAAGAGGGCATGGAGGCGGAATTGTTTCACCTTCTGGATGAAGCCCTTGATGTTGGCATTAGCGTTTTAGATAAAGATTTGAATTATCTGTATATAAATCGCTCTGCGGCCAAGACGTTACAATTAAATGACAGCGAATTTTCAGTGGGCGACCCGCTGAGCAAAGTGCATTCCTTAATGGTTGCCAAAGGGGTGATTGACCCTAAAGTTTTAAACCGTCACAAACTTTCCCCCGAAGAACTGCGCGAAGTTTTTAAGGCTGGGATGGAAACTTCCAAAGATTTGACGCCGTTCAGGGATGGGTCTGTACACCGCCTGAACCGAAGACAAACCAAAAACGGCTATACAATTTCCATCAATCATGACGTGACAGAGCTGTTGCAAAAAGAAGAAATGCTGCAAACTGCACTGGAACTTGGCCAATCCGGCTATTGGGTTTATGATTTTCGCACCAAAAAACTTGAAATAAGTAAGTCTTTAAAATCAATTTTATCCAAGCAAGAATTACATGATCTGCACACCAAGGGCATATATTCTATGGTGCATCCAGATGACCGGGAAAGTTATAAGAACGCGCTTGTGCAGATGCAAAAAAACAACGATACAATCAACTATGTCGGGCGCAATAAAACTGCGGATAAATGGTTTCGCACGACCGGAAATTCTGAGCGAGATGCCAATGGCAAGCTTGTGCGGCTTCGGGCATTTGTTAAGGACATTACCGCTGAAACCCTGCAAGCACAGGAATTGGAAAAAGCCAAGGACGAAGCTATTGCGGCGAACATTGCGAAATCTGAATTTTTGGCCAATATGAGCCATGAAATCCGCACGCCTATGAATGGTGTGCTTGGTATGGCCGAACTGCTTGAAGAATCTAATATTGATGATCGCCAGAGAGATTATGTCAATGTGATTACCAAATCTTCAAATGCTTTACTCACCATTATCAACGACATTTTGGATTTTTCCAAGATAGAAGCCGGAGCATTTGAATTAGACCCGGTCGAATTTAACCTGCGAGATGTTCTCGCCGATGTGACAACTTTATTATCAGCCAAAGCCCGTGAAAAAGGCTTGGAATTGATAATCAATTATCCGCCATTTATGGAAAGCTGTTTCATTGGTGACGCAGGGCGAATGCGCCAAATCATCACCAATATGGTCGGCAATGCGGTTAAATTTACCGAAGTCGGCCATGTTCTTATCAATGTTAAGGTTAAGAACTTTACGGATCGCCGCGCTGAATTGACCATAGAGGTTACGGATACGGGTATCGGGATAGAGCCTGAAAAGCTTGCGCATATTTTTGAAAAATTTACCCAAGCAGACAATAGCACAACACGCGTTTACGGCGGTACCGGGCTGGGCCTCAGTATTACCAAACGCATTGTCGAACTTATGGGCGGTGAAATGACCGTGAAGTCCGTAGTCGGAAAAGGCTCGACATTTGCTTTTAGAATCCCAATCCCTATTGATACAACTGCGGATCGGACACGGCGAGACACCACAAGTCTTAAAGGTCTACGGGCACTTATTATTGATGATATTGCGATAAACAGAACCATTTTAATGGAACGCCTTAAAGCTTGGGAAATGAAACCCGCCGCCGTGCAAGATGCCGTCGAAGCTTTGGTCTATATTAAAAAATCCCAAGAACTCGGTAAACCCTTTGATGTCATCGTTATGGATTACCTCATGCCTGGTATGAATGGTCGTGATTTGGCGGCGCTTTTACATTCCAACCCGCAAACACGC
>JALSHM010000084.1 GCA_026982235.1 Robiginitomaculum sp.
ACCGCGAGGACTGCCAAGAGGCATTGCGTGGCTAGCACTGGGTGCGGTAACTACACTGGCAGGTGTTTGGGCAGTAGGACAGTTATAGATGGACGATAAACGCATATTACTCATTATTGGCGGCGGTATTGCGGCGTTTAAATCGCTTTTGCTGATCCGCATTTTGGCTAAGCGCGGTATTAAAACCACCACGATTGTCACCAAGGGCGGGCAAGAATTTGTCACGCCTTTGTCTATTGGCGCTCTGTCCGGCGAGAAAGTTTTCACGGAGCTATTTTCCCTCTCGGACGAGGCTGAAATGGGGCATATCGAATTATCCCGTTCAGCGGATTTAATTGTTGTAGCCCCCGCCACTGCAGACTTGATAGCCAAGGCGGCGCATGGCCTCGCCAATGATTTGGCCAGCACGACATTGCTGGCCACCGATAAGCGGGTACTTTTTGCGCCTGCCATGAATGTGCGCATGTGGGAACATCCCGCGACCCAAAGAAATATCGAAACCTTGCGGGAAAACCACGCGCTATTTATCGGCCCAGATGAGGGCGATATGGCGTGCGGGGAATTTGGTTTTGGCCGTATGAGCGAGCCGGAAGCCATTGCGCAGAGAATAGAGAAAATATTGGCCGATGCAACGGCGCTTGACGATCTTCAGCCCAAGCCACTTAAAGGTAAGCATATACTCATCACCGCAGGCCCTACCCGCGAACCTATTGACAAAGTGCGCTATCTCTCCAACCACTCATCTGGCAAGCAAGGCTATGCCATTGCGCGAGCCTGTGCGGCGCTGGGTGCCCATGTCACATTGGTGTCAGGCCCTGTATCTATGGCAGCACCAGAGCATGTAAATTTAGTGCGTGTGGAAACGGCTCGTGATATGCTTACGGCCTGTGAAGCTGCCTTGCCGGCGCATGTGTTCATTGCCGTAGCCGCAGTTGCCGATTGGCGCCCCGCCGAAAGCCACACAAGCAAATTGAAAATCGACAAACATAATATACCGCCAATGGAACTGCAGGAAAACCCGGATATTTTGCACACAATAGCCCATGCTAAGAACCGTCCTGAACTGGTTATCGGGTTTGCAGCGGAAACCGATAATGTGCTAGATTATGCGCGCGGCAAATTGGCCAAAAAGAACTGCGATATAATTGTCGCCAATGATGTATCGGGGGATGTGATGGGCGGCGATGAAAATGCTATGATTATTGTAACAAAAAACGACATAGATAAGTGGCCTATGATGGGCAAACAAAAGGCGGCTGAGAAGTTGGCAAAACGCATAGCGGAGATATTAAATTGAAATATGTATTCCCAGTTTTGATATTGGGCGCAATGATCGGCGCACCCGCACAGGCCGATGACAATATCGCCAATTGTGAAATCGTGGTGCAGCAGTCTGTTGAAGCGGACGCAGCAGAAAAATCTGCACAAATTGCCACCTTCATGCCAGCCGGAGATTTCATTTTTTCCGTGTTCGGCGCCAAAGCACATATGACCGAAGTGGACGGCAAGCCCATTCGCGCCGTCATGTGTACGCGGCGCTCTGTTATCCCCAGCGAATTTGACCTCAAAATCATTCGCACAGGTATCCCGCTATATTTATCCCAAGACTTTGATGCTAAAGACAGTGCCTTACTGGGCATAAGCAAGTCCAAAACAGGCTATGTCTATGACTATGCTGGGCCGGATTTGTCTGCGGATGACTTAGAGCTATTAAACTTAAGAATGAAGGCGCTGAATAATGCTCAAGATTGAAATTAAGCAATTAGAAAATTTTGGCGATTTGCAAATGCCCGCCTACGAAACCGATTTAGCGGCGGGTGTCGATTTGCGGGCGGCCATAAATGGAGATAAACCGTTGGTTTTACAGCCCGGCGAACGGGCACTGATTGCAACTGGTTTTGCCATGGCACTTCCGCCAGGTTATGAAGCCCAAATTAGGCCACGTTCCGGCTTGGCCTATAAGCACGGCATTAGCGTGGTTAATTCGCCGGGTACTATTGACGCAGACTATCGCGGTGAGGTAAAAATCCTGCTGATAAATCACGGCACGGAAAGCTTTACCATTAACCGAGGCGAACGTATCGCACAAATGGTGGTGGCTCCGGTCACACAAGCAAGATTTGAAGTGGTCGACACTTTATCGCAAACCGCACGGGGCGCAGGTGGTTATGGTTCAACGGGCGTAAAATAAGAGGTCAGAATGACACAAACGAAACCTAGCCAAAAACGGGGTCATATTCCAGGAAGGGGTAAGATATATAATTCTATATCAGAGACGATTGGGGATACACCCTTAGTGCGCCTGCCGTATATGAGCAAAGATATAGACGCCGATTTGTTGTATAAGTTGGAATTTTTCAATCCCGGCGCAAGCGTCAAAGACCGGATTGGCTTGGCCATGATTGAAGACTTAGAGCGGCGCAGATTGCTCAAGCCCGGTGGCACGATTGTCGAGCCAACCTCTGGTAATACGGGCATAGGTTTGGCGTTGGTGGCAGCTGCCAAAGGCTATCACGCCATATTTACCATGCCAGAAAGCATGTCGCTTGAGCGCCGCAAATTGATAAAATTATTGGGTGCAGAAGTTGTGCTAACCCCTGCGGCAAAAGGTATGCAAGGCGCGCTTGATCGGGCGGACGAATTGACATCAGAGATTAAAGGCGCCGTACAGCCGGGGCAATTTGTCAACCAAGCCAATCCCGCTATCCACGAGAAAACCACCGGCCCCGAAATTTGGCATGATACGGGCGGCAAGGTGGATATGCTGATTTCAGGTGTGGGCACGGGCGGAACTTTGACGGGCGCTGGTCGCTATCTAAAATCCAAAAACCCTAACATCAGATTGGTGGCATTGGAACCTGAGGGTAGCCCGTTTTTGTCTACGGGGGAAAAAGGCCCCCATATGATCCAAGGCATTGGCGCCGGGTTCAAGCCTGATACGTTGGACGAAAGCCTGATAGATCAGGTGGTGACTATCGACAACGAGACCGCGTTTGAAACGGCGCGTAAGGCTGCGAAGCTGGATGGTGTACCTGTGGGCATATCCTCAGGTGCTGCAATCGCAGCCAGTCTAAAGCTGGGCGCACAGGCGGATATGCAAGGCAAAACCATTGTCACCATCATTCCGTCCTTTGCGGAGCGTTATCTGTCCACTTCGCTTTTTGATTTTTGATGCAGCGTGATGCGCTAGAGCGCTATGCCCGCCAAATTGTCCTCAAGGAAATCGGCGGGGCGGGGCAACAGGCACTGGATAAAGCTAGGGTTCTTATCGTCGGAGCCGGAGGGCTAGGCGGCCCCGCCGGATTATACCTAGCGGCGGCGGGCATAGGGCATATTGGCATTATAGACGAAGATGTGGTGGCTTTGTCTAATCTGCACCGCCAAATTCAATTTCGTACCGACGATGTGGATAGGCTAAAAACCATAGCCATGGCCAATAGGCTAGAGGCCATAAATCCCCATATACACATACATGAATATCGCCATAAATTAGACGCGAACAATGCTCGGGACATCATAGAAGACTTTGACATTGTGCTGGACGGCACCGATAATTTTGAAACCCGATTTTTGGTCAATCAAGTCTGCCTAGAGACAAAAACCCCATTGGTCAGCGGCGCACTTGGGCGATTTGAAGGACAGCTTTGCGTGTTTAAAATGGACGGCCAATCAGCCTGTTATAGATGCTTTGTCCCCCACAAACCACCAAACGCCGAGACCTGTGCCGCCGTCGGCGTGGTCGGTGCTTTGGCGGGCATAATCGGCGCTATGATGGCCATGGAAACCATAAAAATCATAACAAGCGCCGGTAAACCCCTATACGGAAAACTGTTCCTATATGACGGCCTAAACGCCCAATCGCGGACAATAACTCTACCCAAAGATCCAAATTGCCCAGCTTGTAGGGAATGATTAAGATTTGGTGATTTTTTTATAGGCGCTCCACAATACAAAGGTGCCAATGAGAAATAGTAGAGCGTTGGCCAGAGTAAGCCCTTTGAAAAAAAATTGATTCAGAATTGGATAAATTAAAAGGCCAAGGCCAAATAATGTCAACATTATTTGGCTTAAAGAAAAATCCCCATTACTAGATTGTGGCATAGCTCTACTTAATGGTATTGGGTTTGCCGGAAAGTAACCAGTATATATAAGGTCAGTTTGGTGAATATCATTATATAGCTCTGTAACTAAAGCTTGGAAGCCAGAGCTAAAACCCTCAATATTATCGAACATTCGTGTCAGTTGGCTAGCTTTTGAATCGGCTACAACGCTTGCGGATAAAGATTGTGCCTCTGTTTCCGCATCTAATGAAACTAGGTCGTCGTTGATTTCGGTTATAAAAGTTTGCAATACATCGAACTCTTTCTTTTTCGCATGTTTAAAATAAGGATAATGATTTTGTGTCATTTTCATGCGTGCATTTAAAGTCAGGCATAGATTTAACGCTTTTGGATATTCCTCGCCTCTCACTAACTTTCGCAAATCGGAAATATCGGATACTAAGGGGTCTCGTATCCAGTATTTCAACTGTTCTGATGCGGAGTTTCTGAACTTTGTGATTTCTTTGCTTCGAGCGGTGATAAAATAAACGACAACCGACACCAAAACAGTAACGTTCAGCAGTCCTTGAGATTTTAAGAAATCAAAAATAGCTTCGATGGCTCTATACCCCTAAAGGACACAGTAAGTGTAAGTCTACGCTACTTCGCGGGCACGTTCCCTGACATCCTCAAGATAGTCTTCGAGTGCCATGCGTGTCGCGCGGACATACCGCCCCGTGACCTCTACGGACAAACGGCCAAGCCAGTGATCCG
>JALSHM010000085.1 GCA_026982235.1 Robiginitomaculum sp.
GACTTGATAGTCACAGACGGCCCACCATCGAATGAGACACTTTCGATGACATCAGGATACAAGGTTCCTTGGGCAAGGAAATCCGCGCCGCCAATATTTTTCGCTTGTTTTTCAAATATATCAATGAATGTCTTACCAATAATCTTGCGCTTTTTTTCTGGATCAGACACGCCTGCAAGCAAATCCAAAAACTGGTCTTCGGCGTCCACATGTATTAAGTTTATGTCGTAATGCCTTGAAAACATTGAAACAACTTCTTGAGCTTCATCTTTGCGCATCATACCCGTATCCACGAACACACAGGTCAATTGTTCACCAATGGCCTCATTTAGCAGAACCGCGACCACGGAGCTATCAACACCACCGGATAATCCGCAGATAACTTTACCGTCCCCGACTTGCGCCCGCACGGCTGCAATCGCCTCGTCCTTAAACGCCGCCATAGTCCAGTCCCCTTTCAACCCGGCAATGCCGTGGGTGAAATTGCGCAGTAATTGCGCACCGATGGGTGTATGGGCGACTTCGGGGTGAAACATGACATTATAAAATTTACGCACAGAATCTTCACTGGCGGCAAAGGGGGCATTAGCGGATTTCGCAATGACCTCAAATCCGTCCGGTAATTCATTAACCCTATCGCCGTGGCTCATCCAAACAATATGCTCAGAACCAACCGTGCCGATACCTGCAAACAAAGGACTGTCCTTAACAATCTCTAAGGCGGCGCGACCAAATTCCCGCTCGTCCGCAGCTTCGGCAGAACCACCAAGTTGATCCACCATAGCCATCTGGCCGTAACAAATCCCAAGGATTGGCACGCCCAAATTAAAAACACCATCGTGAATACGTGGACTGGTCGCACCGCCCACACTATTCGGGCCACCGGAGAGGATAATCGCTTTCGGTGCAAAGTCTGCAAGAAATTCATCCGTAATCTTGTTATAAGGATGCACTTCGGAATAGACGCCGCTCTCGCGCACTCGCCTCGCGATCAGCTTGGTGACCTGAGAGCCAAAATCAATAATGAGGACTTTTTCGTGGTGACCGGTGTTTTTGGGTGTTGTCATAATGCTACTTTCTTTATTTTCCGCATGACGGCCAAAAAGAATCCGTCCGTATCTGTCGACGCCGGGGTCATGGTAAGCGTACAACCATCCTCAGACCAGGGCATGGCTTTATTGGTTCCAATCCGATCTTCCCATACTTCGCCCGCCGACAATAACTCAAAATCTTTATTGTCCTCAAGAAATGCGTAAACCTGTCCCTCATTTTCTTCGGCGAATAATGAGCAAGTTACATAGATCAAAAGCCCATCAGGGCGCACATATTGCTTGGCCTGGTCAAGCACGGCTTTTTGCTCAGTTATACGCAACTCCAGCGTCGAGAGCGACAAGCGCCATTTCGCGTCTGGATGCCTGCGCCAAGTCCCGGAGCCGCTACAAGGCGCATCCACCAAAACTCGGTCAATGGAGCCTCGGTATTTCTTCAGATTGCTCTGGGGTGGTTGTACCACCTCGATATTGGTCGCCCCTGCCCGCTGCGCCCGTGCGTAAAGAGGCGCGAGCCTGCGCTTGTCAATATCATAGGCGTAAATCTTGCCCGCATTCTTCATATCTGCTGCTAAGGCCAAAGTCTTGCCGCCCCCACCCGCGCAATAATCTAGTACAGTTTCGCCGGGCTTGGCATCAACCATCATAGAGACAATTTGCGAACCCTCGTCCTGTATCTCGACCTCGCCCGTAAGAAATACCGGGTCAGATTGGATATTGGGCAGACGTTCAAGCTTGGTACCCGCCTTGATACGCACACCCATTGGCGATAATTTAGCTGCTATAGCGCCCAAGTCCTTAAGCTTTGCCAAAACCGCTTTACGGCCCGCCTTAAGTGCATTAACGCGCAAATCCAGCGGAGGCCGCGCCAACATTGCCTGCCCTTCGGCCACCGCATTTTCAGCAAAATTATTGGTGAATGCAGGCCATATCCATTCAGGAATATCAGCCCGCACCCAATCCGGTGCCAGAGCCAAATCCCGCCCGCCCTGCAAGGCTGCAATCTCGCCTACGCTCAAAGCAGCTGGTGCGTGGTCATCTTCGGCAAATATAGCCGTCAAACTATCTGCGCTTTCATCCCAACCCCAAACCATGGTGCCCAGCACCAATGCTCGCGCTGCACCCGTTTCTTCTTCGTCGTCATATCCCATACGCCATAGTGTTGAAGATTTCCGCCTAAGTGCATCGAACACAATCCCGCCAATACAAGCCCGATCCTTAGAGCCAGCAAACCTATGCGCCTTGCCCCAATCACGCAGGGCATGAGCCGCCGGTGTGCGCCTCTCTATTATGTCCTCCAAAACCTCAATCGCGGCCTGAATACGTCCACCAAATCTCATTATATAACTTCTCTATTTCTGCTCAGAATAGTTCGGGCTTTCACGGGCGATAGCCACATCATGAACATGGCTTTCCCGCAGGCCTGAATTGGTGATACGCACAAATTCTGCATTATCGTGGAATTCTGAAATCGTTGCTGAGCCCGTATAGCCCATAGCGGCACGAACACCACCTAATAATTGGTGAATAATTGGCCCGACTGGCCCCTTAAACCCAATACGCCCCTCAATGCCTTCAGGGACTAATTTCATGGTATCGGCCACGTCTTTTTGAAAATACCTGTCCGCAGATCCGCGTGCCATAGCCCCAACCGATCCCATACCCCTATACGACTTATAAGAGCGCCCCTTATAGAGGAACACATCCCCAGGCGTCTCGCTCGCCCCGGCAAATAGAGAACCAATCATAGCGCAATCCGCCCCCACAGCCAGAGCCTTGGCCAGATCTCCCGAATACTTAATGCCGCCGTCAGCAATCACCGGAATATCGGCCTTGCCTGCCGCCTTACAAACGTCGATGAGTGCGGTCAGTTGTGGCACCCCGACCCCGGCAACAATCCGGGTTGTGCAAATAGACCCCGGCCCAATCCCGACCTTAAGCGCATCTGCCCCCGCCCTAATCAGTGCCGACGCTGCATCTTCTGTGGCAATATTGCCCGCAATAATTTGCACATCCGGACTGTGTTTCTTGAATCGCTTAACCTGTTCAATTACCTTAATAGAATGGCCGTGGGCCGTGTCGATAATAAGCGCATCAACACCCGCAGCAATCAGAGCCAACCCACGCTCAAAACCCACATCCCCGACGGTGGAAGCCGCCCCAACCCGCAAGCTGCCAGTACCGTCCTTACACGCATTGGGGAAGCTCTCGGCCTTTTCCATGTCTTTCACGGTGATTAAGCCAACACAGCGCCCCTTGCCATTGACCACCAAAACTTGTTCAATCCGGTGTTTGTGCAGAAGCTCTCGCGCCGCGTCTTCACTGGTGCCCTCGGCGACAGTGATAAGGTCGCGGGTCATCATGTCTGAAACTTTTTCATCTGGATTTTTGGCAAAGCGCGTGTCACGGTTGGTGATAATTCCGATGAGTTTTCCGTCATCTTCAACCACCGGGAAGCTAGAGAACATATGTTTCTCAGCCATCATCCGTAATTCCGCCAGCGTCGCATCTGGGCCTATAGTGACCGGGTTAACCACCATGCCGCTTTCATAGCGTTTAACCTTGCGCACTTCTTCGGCCTGTTCGTCTATGGACAAATTCCGGTGAATAATCCCCATACCCCCCGCCTGTGCCATAGCAATAGCCAGAGGTGCTTCGGTCACCGTATCCATAGCCGCAGATAAAAGCGGCACATTTAATGTAATATTTTTGGTCAGCCGCGTCGCCAGATGAGCATCACCCGGTAATATATCTGATGCTTTAGGCAGCAAAAGCACATCGTCAAATGTGAGACCTTCACGAATCATCATGAGAACACTCCTTTTGCGGGCGCGTATTATCAGGGATAGGAGATTGGCGCTAGGATTATTTTCTGTTTTCTTCCCCCATGGAAAAAATAGGGGAAAAATATAATGCCTATAACGCACAATGGGGAGGCATTCTCAAACACTGCACTGGCTTAAACCTCACGCACCAAGCGACCACAAACGATCTTCGTGAATCGTTTATGCAAAGCGCGATCGATCGACGACTCAATCTCGCTTTGCTGTTTTATTGCGCTCACCCCGGCGGACTGGCTCGGTAGTACTAGCAGACTACAAACAGGAAATATAACACCCCCTTCTTCCCCCACTTGCGGGTTTGAGCCAAAGCGGGGCAAATGCCCCGTGACGCGAATGAGTACCCCGCAGGGGCGATAGGGGGAACATCTCTCGTATGGCGCACGACTATAGCGTGTCCCCCCATCGAGCGCCAAGAGGCGCCCACTTCCCCCATAAATGGGGGAAGAAATATTGGCTAAAGTCAGCATTCGCAGTCATCCAGAATTTCCGAACTGGCGTAGCCAGTGAGGCAAGGGCGACCGCCCGTCGGCGCCCATGCGCCGCGCCCGCGCAGCGTTCGCGCCGTAGGCGCGTTAGCGTGAGCGCTGTAAACGGGGGAAGGAATATTCTATTTCTTTCGCGACAGAAAACTTATCCTTGGTTTTTTATGTGCCCTTATATTGGGGCTATGAAACTTGATCTTATTGCCATTAGCAAATTATCGCCGCCGGGGCTTTTGGACCTTCGGGACTTGGCGGCCATGATTGTCACCTTGCAGAAATTAGTCTGTATGCCCATTGGCACGCCTGCCCATGGGCGGCTTTATGGGCGCATATTGGCGCAATTTCTTCGCCAATTACACCAGGGTAAACGCGATAATTTTCATCTACGCGTCAAGGCCTGGGTTATGCAGTGCCCCCGGCGCATCGCCTTTGTG
>JALSHM010000086.1 GCA_026982235.1 Robiginitomaculum sp.
CCCTTAAAAGCCTAAGTTTGGCCAAAATACGTCACTTTAGTAAGACAATTTTTAGGAAATAGCGCCTAAATTACCGAGAGTTGTGTCCGAATGTGGGGTATTGAGGGAAATGAGTATGTCTGTAGATGAAATATTAGCATCAAATTTATGGCCTTGGCCGGATCCGCTACTAAAGCGCGACCAAGCGGGGAATGTCCTATTTGTCAACGCCGCGTTTTTGCAATTATACGGTGGTCAAGTACACGATTGGAGCGGTAAACCTTTAGCTGGCTGGCCAGCTCCGGTGCGTGCTGGCGCACAAAGATTCGAAACGCGCGCAGGTATAGCGCCCGAAGAAAATGTATTTGACTGGGTCGAAAGCGCTATGGCAGACGGCAATGCGCTCGCTATTGCCCGTAATGTCACCGTTTTCATGACACCACCAACCCCGCCCGCTGAAGAAATCATTACAGCACCAGCACAAGTTCAGGCTCAAGCCCAAGCTTCTGTTCAGACGCCTGTTCAGGCGCAAGAAAAAACTGCGCCGCCAACACCTACTCCTGCCCCACAACAAGAACCAATATCCCCTGGCCCAAGCTTGAAAGCACCTGAAATAGAGACTTCAACACAACAACAAGCACCTGACCTCTCGTCTGAATTTGAAGATACGCTCAACAAACGCGCGGATGAATATACATATGACGACAGCAAAACCGTATCGGTTCCTCCCCAAGGTACAAATAACGCACCGCCTGTTACCGAGCAAATAAGTGCGGCAACACCTGTACCTGCACATGTGCAACAAGCACCAGACCAGACACCACAAGCGCAACCCCCTGCTGCACCTTCTCCCGAACCGCAGCCACGCGAAGAATCGCGTATGTTTGAGCGCCGTGCTTTACCAATTAAAGACAGTACAAGCGTTTTGGGTTCCAATTGGCGAGATCAGGTAATTGCCAAAGCCGTTGGCGGCTCCGCGCCAGAAGAAGAATCCACCCCTTCAGCAGCTGGATATGATTTGCAAGACGATTCTCAAGATACGCCCTCCAAAGCCGGCACAGGCTTACACATTTTGCTCGCCGAAGATAATGCCATTAACGCCCTACTGACCCGCACGCTCCTAGAGGCCGAAGGCGCAGAAGTTGATACGGTGGAAGATGGTGCCCTTGCGCTCGAAGCTGTGGGTAAGAAAAAATATGATTTAATCTTCATGGATATGCGCATGCCGAATATGGATGGGCTGGAAGCCACCCGTAAAATCCGTGCCTTTGGCTCAACCATGCCTATTATTGCCCTAACCGCCAATGCATTTGATGATGACCGCAATGCCTGTTTCGATTCTGGTATGAACGACTTCATGACCAAGCCTGTCAGCGCCGAAGAACTCTCAGAAATGGTGATAAATTGGACAAAATCCGATGAGGATAAGAAACTGGCCAGTTAAATTGACCGCAACGCCATAAAAAACTAGACGCATGGAAGTTTGCAACGCATAGATATTCATAATTATGCAAAGTGAAACTCAAAAAAAATCTAGTTCATCTTGGGAAGATACATTAACCAGCTATTTCAAGCCAAAAATATTGGCGATGCTAGCGCTTGGTTTTGCGTCCGGTCTACCGTTCATGATGTATTTTTCAAAACTGTCCCGCTGGTTGGCGGATGCTGGTGTTGAAAAAAGTACTATTGGCTTTTTTTACTGGATTGGCCTGGCCTACGCCCTGAAATTCCTTTGGGCACCTGTAGTTGACCGGACGCGCATACCATTTTTCACACGAAAATTGGGTCAGCGGCGCTCATGGATGTTAATCGCGGTGCTTGGTACTGTTATCGGCTTGGCACTAATAGCGTCATGGCAAGTTGAGGCTGGATTAGGCATTTTGGTAATTGGTGCTTTTGTTCTCACTTATAGCGGCGCAACATTGGACATATCCGTAGATGCTTGGCGTATCGAATCTGCGCCCAATGATGAGCAGGCCAATATGGCTGCCGTTTACCAGCTTGGGTATAGATTTGCTATTATGGCGGCGGGCTTTGCCATGGCAGGTGCAGATGTCATAGGTTGGAATAATATTTATTTTCTCATGGCCGCACTCATGGCACTCAACATAATTGTAATCCTATATATTCGCGAGCCGTTTCACGAAAAAAGAGCCAAAACCATCGGACTGCGAGCTGCGTTTAAAGCCAATGTCATTGACCCGTATTTAAGTTTTATAGAGCGCTACGGAAAATGGACGCTCACGGTTTTGGCACTGGTCGCTCTCTATCGACTAAGCGATTTCACTATGGGGGTAATGACCCAACCGTTTTATGCGGACATTGGCTATAGCAAAACCCAGGTCGGGTTAATCACAGGAACATTCGGGCCTTGGCCTCTCATTTTCGGCGCATTTATTAGCGGGTTTAGTTGTGTTCGGTTTGGGCTTATGCGCACTTTAATAGCGGGGGCTGTTCTGACAATTATTACCAATGGGGCCTTTGCCTGGCTCGCCACACAAACCGATGCAAGTACTGTCAAACTTTTGGTAACAATAGGCGCCGACAACATAGCCGCCGGATTTGTAGGTACCGTTTTCATTGCCTATATGTCCAGCCTGGCAAACCGCAAATTTGCCGCCACCCAATATGCTTTACTGAGTTCTGCCTACGCCCTGATATGTAAGTTTATCGCAGGGTTTTCCGGTATACTCTATGAAGCTGTTGGCGCTAAAAACTTCTTCTTACTGACGGCCAGTTACGGCCTCCCCGCCTTAATCATTATTTTCATTATCATCGCAAAAGCCCCCGACGCCGCCAAAGGCATAACGACTGATAACGAATAAACGACTACGCCAAACTCTTTCCCTTGCACTTGTATCAAACCCTTGCCAAAATGCGGCTATGAATAAGCCCGTAAACAAACCAATCCATGCCAAGCCCACACCCATGATGGCGCAGTTTCTTGAGATTAAGAAACAGGCTGGGGAAGATGTTATTTTATTTTACCGTATGGGTGATTTTTACGAGATGTTTTTTGACGATGCGGTCAATGCGGCAACAGCGCTGGATATTGCCCTGACCAAGCGCGGAAAGCACGCGGGCGTAGATATTCCCATGTGCGGTGTGCCCGTACACGCCTCTGAAACTTATCTGCAACGCCTCATCAAAAAAGGGTTTCGGGTTGCGGTGTGCGAGCAAATGGAAGACCCAAAGGAAGCCAAAAAGCGCGGCTACAAAGCCGTGGTCAAGCGCGAAATCGTCCGCGTGGTCACACCTGGCACCTTGACCGAAGATACTTTACTCGATGCCCGTAGCTCTAATTTTATCCTCTCCATTGCCACCACACATGCGGGCGCGATGGCGTTGGCCTGGGCAGATATATCGGTCGGCAGTTTTGAGGTCTGCGAGATTGATCCAGAAAAACTGGAAGCAGAACTTTCCGCCCTGGCGCCGCGCGAAATTGTACTGTCGGAAAGCTTGTATCAATCCCCTGAGTATAAAAATGCCCTCGCGACCAGCCGCGCCAGCTTAACCCCGCTCGCGGGTGCAAAATTTGATGCCCGTACTGGCGAGCGGCGTCTCAAAGAACGCTATGGGGTTGGCGCTCTGGACGGGTTCGGGGCGTATGCCAAAACCGAACTTATGGCCGCAGGCGTGCTTTTAGATTATTTAGAGCTCACCCAAGCGGGCGGGCAGACCGAACTTAGCCCGCCCAAAAGACGCCGTACATCTGGGTTTATGGCTATTGATCCGGCCACCCGCGCCAGCCTAGAGATAGAGCGCACACAAATGGGCGGGCGCAAAGGTTCACTCCTGTGGGTCATAGACCGCACGGTCAGCGGGCCGGGCGCACGGGCGCTCGCAGCAAGGCTTTCGCGGCCCTTGCTAGATACGGGCGAGATTAACGCCCGGCTGGATGCGGTCGACTTTTTTGTTAAACACCGGGACTTACGCACCACTGTCCGCACCCAATTAAAAAACGCAGGTGATCCGGCGCGGGCGGCCTCCAGGCTGGCACTCGGACGCGGCGGCCCGCGCGACCTTATGGCTGTTGCGACAGGCTTGCTACAAGGCGAATTGATCAATGCCGATTTTGCCCGACAACCTGATTTGAATTTACCACAAAACCTGAAGAGCGCCCTGTCCGCCTTTAGCCTTGCCGACAAGCCGGAATTGGCCAAACTGGTGCGCGACATAGGCAAAGCCATAAAGCCCGAAGCCCCCATGCAGGCCAGGGACGGGAATTTTGTTAATCCGGGCTGGCGTCCAGAGCTGGACAAACTCTTAAATCTCCGCGACGAATCGCGCCGTATCATTGCTGGCTTGCAAGCAGACTATGCCAAGAAAACCGGAATTGCGGCTCTTAAGATAAAACACAATAATGTGCTGGGCTATTTTATCGAGGTTACCCCCAAGCACGGCGATACAATGCTGAGCGGTGCGCACAAAGACGACTTTATCCACCGCCAGACTTTGGTGAGTGGTGTACGCTTTACCACCAGCGATCTGGTTGATTTAGATGCGCAAATCGCCCAAGCAGCGGACAAGGCCTTGGCGCTTGAATTGGAAATATTCGAAAACTTACGCGCCCGTATCCACGATCAAGCGGAGATTATCCGCACGGCAGCGCAGGCACTTGCCGATTTGGATGTGATGAGTGCGCTAGGACAATGGGCGCAAGACTCCAAAGCCGTACGCCCGGATGTTAATGATAGTCTGGAATTTCATATCGAAAACGGACGTCATCCGGTGGTCGAAGCCGCGCTTATGCGCGACGGGGCGCAAGGCTTTACCGCTAATGATTGTCACCTTGATGCCAGTGGCCAACAAGCACGAA
>JALSHM010000087.1 GCA_026982235.1 Robiginitomaculum sp.
GTCTGATTTCTCTGGCAATCTTGCCATAGATTTTGACCATCCAATTGGTGATTACGAGATCACAGGGTTGGCGAGCCTATTCTATGCCAGCGCCTACGACTCAGCGGCAACTAAAGACCCGGCTGGACGTCAAGATGGTTATGCGAAGTTCAATGCCCGCATAGCCTTTGCCCCGCAAGACGGACCTTGGGAAATTGCCCTGCTTGGTAAGAACCTGACCGACGAGATATTGCGTACCTATTCAGGTGATGTTCCGTTGGCGGGTAGCTCATTTGGGCGCAAAACCAATTACACCTTCTTTAGCCAAGGCCGTACAATTGCCTTGCAAGGCCGTGTGAAATTTTAAACATGTCTAATTGTACTGCATGTAAATATACAAAGCAAAAGGCCGGGTTTTCCCGGCCTTTTGTGGTTTACGGACAGAAACAAATGATATTATGTGGTTCGGATAGTTGAGTTAAGGATTGTTATGAGCGCAGAAAAAATAGACCCAGAACAAATCACAACAATTGGCGGCATGCTTTCGCATTTTGCAAGCACGCGCCCTAATACAGAAGCCGCCGTTCAAGGTGATATACGGCTCTCTTATATCCAGTTGAAAACCGAAGTAGACAAAGTTTCCAAGGCTTTGATAGCTGCAGGAATTAAGAAAGGTGACCGTGTCGGTATAATGGCACCGTCCGGCCTGGATTTTTATTTCACATATTTGGCGACCGTATCTATTGGCGGCATCTGGTTTGGCCTGAACCCGCGTTACCAAGAACCAGAGTACAAATATCTCCTGCACGATACCCGGCCTAAAATATTGTTCACGGTCTCGCCGTTTGAAGGCAGAGACTATTCAACTATTTTGCAAAGTGCCGGGGTTTCAAATACCAAGTATTTTGTTTACGGCACACCGACAAAATCGGCCAAAACCTATGAGAGCTTCATTGAAAAAGCCACCAGAATTTCGGACGCAGAATTACTAGCCAGACAAAACCAAGTGCAGACCGAAGATATTGCAGCTATTGTTTATACTTCCGGCTCTACGGGCGAGCCGAAAGGCGCGATGTTGTCCCATAGAGCCATTGTAAGGAGCGCCATTGCCAATGCCAAATGGATGGAGGGCGCCCCTCATAAAGCACTATGCTGCTTACCTATAAACCACGTGGCTTCGCTAAATAATCTGTGCATGAATGTTATGGCAGGGGGCGGCTGCATGGTTTTTCATGACAGTTTTGATTTGTCCGCTATCATGACCATAACTACGAGCGAACAATTAACCTATATGCTCACCAGTCCCACTTTGCTCATGATGTTATTGACCCATGGCGAATTTAGCATAGAAGCTTTGAAGTCTTTGCGACTAATCATTTTTGGTGGTGCAGTGACGCCAGAAGATTTAATCCGGCAATACCAGCCCATTGGCGCAAAACTGGGCACCATATATGGCTTATCCGAAACCTGTGGCATTATCTCCCATTCAGCTCTTGGTGCGAACCTTGATGTGATGGCGAATACGATTGGCCAACCCATAGAGGGCGCGGAATGGAGAATATGCGGCTCGGACGGAGAAATCATGGGAGTTGGCGAGGTTGGGGAATTGCAAATCAAAGGGCCACATATTCTATCAGGCTATTTTAACAAGCCCGAAGCAAGTGCCCAAGCCATAACGGATGACGGTTTTTTTAAAACCGGGGATTTATGCACATTGCGCAGTGACGGAAATGTAGAATTTTCGGGGCGGCTCAAAGAAATGTTCAAATCAGGCGCGTATAATGTGTACCCGCTAGAGGTCGAACGGGCCATAGAAAACCATACACAAGTCGCCATGGCAGTGGTTATCGGGATACCAGATGATTTATACCAAGAAGTTGGGTTTGCATTTATCAAGCCAAAGCCCGGTCAAGACATTTCCGTGCCCGAGTTAAAAGCTTTTCTGCGCACACAAATCGCTAATTATAAAATCCCGAAACAGTTTAGAATCGTAGATGATTTTCCGACCTTGCCAAATACAAAGGTTGATAAAATGGCGCTGAAAAAGATGCTGGAAGAGAACAATGAGTAAACCAAGCACCGAAGAAATAACACTCAAATATGACGGAGATATCTGCTTTGTTTGCTTCAATCAACCTGAGCGCAACAACACGCTTAAACTATCTATGCTCCAGGCATTACGAGAAATTGCCTGCGGCTTTATAGACGATATAAAAACCAAAGTAGTGATCCTTCATGCGAAAGGAATGCATTTTAGTTTCGGCGCGGATCTGGGCGACATACAAGAACAAGCGGACAAAAACCTGCCGCTGGCTCTGCAAAGGCGGCAAATGGCATTTGGCGCAGAACTGCTAAAATCTATCCAAAGCATTCCCCAAGTTACCATATGTGCGGTACAGGGTATCGCAGTCGGCGGAGCGGCGGCGATTGCCAGTGCTTGCGATTTTCGTATTGGGAGTGCGGATTGCAAAATCTCATATGGAGAAGTAAAACTTGGCATGCCCCTGATGTGGCAAGCCCTGCCCTTATGTGTGCAATTGGTTGGCCCGGCACGGGCAAAAAAAATGATCATGTCTGGCCAAATGGAGAATGCGAAAACTCTTTTGCGCTGGGGGTTTATTGATGAGGTTTCAGCCCCGGAAGCTCTGCTAGAAAACGCCGTGGAAATGGCCAAACTCTATACATCGCTGCCGCCTATAGCCGTGCAAGCCATCAAGAAAAGCATCAATGCCTATAGCGGCGCATTGGGCGAAGCTATTATGCATATGGACACGGATCAATTTTTATTATTGCAAAATAGCAAAGAAGCCAAGGAAGCTTTCCTGGCCATAACGGAAAAACGACCAGGTGCTTTTACAGGAAATTAGATTTTTGCGCCTAACTGGTACAAACTTCTCTCCCTCCCCACACCTTGAGCGCTTTGCGATTACTTGTATCCATTTGCCCGTTGTTTCCCGCGTGCTGGCCTAAGTGGTTGGGCTGTCGGCGGCATCGGCTTTTGCTGCTGCTTCTGCTGCGGCAATTTCAGGGTTTTCAGCTGCGAACTTTGCAGCCGCTTTGGCAGCCGCTTTAGCGCGAGCGGTGGACAGGGTTTCTATGATTTTGTCCATGGTTGCGCCAGTGTCCATTTTCATAATGGCGGCAACCTCACGCACCATACGGTCAATGGCTCGCTCATATAATTGACGCTCGGAATAAGATTGATCAGGCTGTTCTTCGGTTCTGTATAGATCGCGGACAACTTCAGTTAGCAGTAACAAATCACCAGAATTGATTTTACCTTCATATTCTTGGGCGCGGCGACTCCACATTGTGCGCTTGATACGCGGGCGCCCCCTAAGGGTAGTAAAGGCGTCTTTAAGCACTTTGTCATTGGCTAAACCGCGCATACCGGAACTGTCTGTTTTTAGAGTAGGTACTCTTAAGGTCATTTTGTCTTGCTCAAATGAAATCACATAAACCTCTAATTCCATATCAGCAATGATTTCTGTTTCAATAGCGATGACTTTGCCCATGCCGTGAGCGGGGTAAACGATAAAATCGCCTACCTTAAATTTTAACTTGTCTTTTTTGCCCGTCGTTTTTTTCCGTGTGTTTTTCTTAGGGGTCGCCATAAATGGGGTTCCTTTTGTATAATTATTGACGTGTCCGGTTTAAATATTTCAAACAAAAACGACGCGGAGATAGTGATATCCGCGCCGTTCTAACCCATTGAGTATAACATAAAAATTGATGAAAAACCAGTGCGTGGTTAGGTTTTTTTAAAAAAAAAACACCATTTTTTTCATTGGCAAGATATAAAGGCGCTATATTGGGTAATTAAGGGTCGCCCTTTCCAGGTGCTGGGTCAAAGTATTTTTCAAACTTCCCGGTTTCTTCTTCGTATTTTTCAGCATCTTCAGGCGGCGTGCCCATGACGGTAATATTTGGCCAAATTTCAGCGTATTTAGTATTTATCGCTAGCCATTTGCCGTCTTTATCGTCCTCGGTGTCCGGCACAATGGCGTCTATGGGGCATTCTGGCTCACATACACCGCAGTCAATGCATTCATCAGGGTGGATAACCAACATATTAGCACCTTCATAAAAACAATCGACTGGGCAAACCTCTACGCAGTCCATAAATTTGCACTTAATGCATCCATCCAAAACAATATATGTCATTGTCAGCCTTTACTCTATTTGACAGTTATCTCGCATTCCAATTGGCGTGGACGCCCTATATTGTCAACCACCTAATCTGCGTTTTGACCAGATGCCGCAGTAGTAATTGGGCAGTAAAGCAATTGTGCTTCCGCTGCTGGCCCCCGCCTCTCTCCAACGCTTAAAACTTTAATCTGTATCAACTTTCTGTAGGCCATGAATGTCAGATAATCGCCCATATGAACATCACTATGGGGTTTTCGGACACGAAAGGTCTGACCATTGCGGGTAATCCTAACTTGGCCACGGGCAATAAAGCGGGCGGAAAGTGTGCGGGTTTTAAAGAACCGGGAACGCCAGAGCCAGACATCTAGCCTAACCTGTTCCCCGCTCAAGTTTTTTTGCCTTTACTTTTGCTGTCGCTTTTTGGTTTTTCGGTTTTCTCTCCATCAAATTTCAAGCTTGCAAGAGCTGCAAATGGTGATGCGGCAGCTGGCACACCCTCTTGCTTGGGGGGCGCCCAACTGGTTTGATGAGAACCGCCAGATGATGTGTGACGCGGCTCTTGTCGCCTTCTCCGTGCATCGCCCTTTTGTACTGCTAATTTCGTCGCCGCTGCAAAATCTGCATAGCTTGACATGTTTTCTTGACGAGACGTTTTCTTACGA
>JALSHM010000088.1 GCA_026982235.1 Robiginitomaculum sp.
AAGAAAAGCACTGCACCTATTCGCCTGTTTTTCGCCCATGAAAACAAAGGCCGCTCCAGCGCTCGCAATTATCTGAAATCCCAAGCCAAAGCCAAATATGTGTTGTTTCTGGATGCGGATATGCGCCCGGTAGAACCACATTTCCTAGATGATTATCTGTTAGAGATTAAAGCCGACAGTGCCGATATTATCTTCGGCGGTTTTACGGTACCACAGACAAAACAGTCCGCCGAAACCGAACTGCACCGGGCATTTTCGCAAACATCTGATTGCCTCAGCGCCAAAGAGCGACGCAAAAACGCGGCACAATATGTGTGCTCGTCCAATCTATGTGTACGCACGGAAATATTGGACGCCGAGCCGTTCGACACAGGCTTTAGCGGGTGGGGCTGGGAAGACAGTGAATGGGCAGCGCGGGTCGCGTCCAAATATAGGCTCAGACACGCCGACATTCCCGCCTTGCATCTCGGCCTTGAAACGACGGACACGCTATTAAACAGATTTAAAAATAGCGGCGATAACTATGTGCGCTTCACCAAAGCCCACCCGGATCTGGCCAAGACTTTGACACTGTATAAGCTGAGTAAAAAACTGGGGCATGTGCCAGGGCAAAAACTTATGCGCCCCCTGCTAAAATCATTGGTGCGTAGCCAGACCCTGCCCACAAAAATTCGCCTATTTGCCCTGAAATTATGGCGGGCAAGTTGGTATGCGGAGGTCATGACATGAGTGCACATCTCGACATAAATGCTTACGAACCGCCTACATCACTTGGCGCGAAAGTCTCGCGCAAGCTTCTGCCTTTGCGGGCACGGCGGACGATAAGGTTTAAGCTGGAGCGCCCTATTGTCAGCTTCACCTTCGACGATTTCCCCCGCTCGGCGCGCTATCAAGGTGCAGATATTTTGGCCATGCAGGGCTGGCGGGCGACCTTTTATGTGGCGGCGGGGCTAAAGGGCATTGAAAACCACCACGGGGACAGTTTTCGTGAAGTGGATCTGACACATATACGTGAATTTGGTCACGAAATAGCCGGGCATACCTATTCACACATAGATTGCGCCCAAAGTACGTCCGAACAAGTATTGGCCGAAATAGATCGCAATAATGCGGCGCTCAAAGCCATGGGTGTGACCAATCCTATTGAGCATTTTGCCTGGCCTTACGGCACGACAAAAGCCGTTCATAAATCTGCTCTTGCCAAGCATTTCAAATCCATGCGCGGCGTAATGCCCGGCGTGCATCATAACAAGGCCGACTTGAATTTGTTGAAAGCTACGCCGCTATTTTCAGGTACAGAATTTGACAATGCGCTTGAAATGCTGCGGGGTCTAACAAAGCGTCCCGGATGGTTGATTTTCTTCACCCATGATGTGCGCAATAAGCCCAGCAAATGGGGTTTAACACCTGTTGAATTTCGCAATATAATCGATGCCGTAAAGCAAAGTGGCGCCCAAGTCTTATCTGTGGGCAGTGCCATTAAAAAACTAGAGGGTCACCATGGATAAACAAATCAAAAACGGTGTCTCTATAATCGTGCCCACTTTTCGCCGACCTGATGGATTAAAAGTCGCATTGGAAAGCCTGATGCACCAAAGCGCAGGTGATCTGGCCATGGAAATCATTGTCGCAGATAATGATCCGGCAGGCAGTGCGCGGGGATATGTTGAAAGTTTCGCAAAAACCTCTACCATAAAAATCCATTATCTACATGTGCCAGAGCCTGGTGTTTCCAATGCCCGTAATGCTGCCCTCAAGGCCGCACAAGGGCGCTATCTGGCCTTCCTTGACGACGACCAGCAAGCCTGTGCAGGCTGGTTGCAAACCTTGCTTGATATATCCGCAAAATACGAGGCCGCTTTGGCCTTTGTGCCCACGCATGCCCGCATACCGGGAACATCCAAATACAATGATTATCTGGTAGATTTCTTTTCGCGCCAAGGCCCCCATATGGACGAAGGTCTTATCGACAGCTTTTTTGGCTGTGGCAATTCCTTGCTCGACACCCATTTATGCACCCTGCCCGCGCCGCCGTTCAATGTGGACATGAACGAGACGGGCGGTGAAGATGATGTGTTGTTTTCACAACTTCAATCCCAAGGCATAAATATCGCGTGGTCACGAGCCACCAAAGCCAATGAAGACATCTTGCCCCACCGCGCTACGCCCGCATATGTAAAAGTCCGCAGCTTCGCCAATGGCCAAGGCCCCAGCCAAGACTGCGCCGACGCGGGCAACTGGCTAGGCGTAGCCAAATGGATGCTGGTCGGCGCGGTACAATACGCACTCTATGCACCCATGGCAGGCCTCACCAAATGGGCCGGCAAACCCGCCTATATCCACTACCTAGCCAAATCCGCAAGCGGCGCCGGCAAAGTCCTATGGTTCGGCAGCTTCACCCCAAAACTATACGGCGCAGCAGTGGTGAAAAATAAGGCGTTTTAGGATAATCGTGATAGCGTGCTCCAGATTTGATTGATGGCTTGAAATTTGGTGCTTCGCTTATAGATAAGGCTTTCTACGCAATCATTTACGCGCAAGTTTACAGGCCAGGTAAATATGATGGAAAAGCACACGTTTATAAGCGTGACCCTTCGCATTATTAGCAATGTTCCACACATCTTAGCGGCAAAGCTCGCCACACCTCCACCAAGCAAGCATTGCTTACAGATGCATAACATTTTGCCGTAGATTGATTGCGAATTGATAGGGCAACCATATCCTTTGCTACTTTAGAGCCTTTTGCGCTAATTATCTTCATCCAGAGCGTAGCCGGCGCTTCGGATTGTGCGAATTACATTTTTACTATTACCGATTTTCAGTGCCTTGCGAAGCCGTCCGATATGGACGTCAACTGTGCGCTCATCAACATATATGTCTGTGCCCCAAACGTGATCGAGGAGTTGGGCGCGGCTCCAGACTTTTCGTGGGCGCTTCAAGAGTGTTTTGAGCAGACGAAACTCGGTCGGGCCAAGCTTGATGGTTTTGCCGTCTCTGCTGACACGGTAGGTTTCCGTGTTCATTACAATGCCGGCATAGGAAAGCTCATCATTGTCTATACCGACTTTGCGTAAATTGGCTTTAATGCGGGCGACAAGCTCTTTGATGGAATGGGGCTTGACCACAAAATCATCCGCCCCGACGTTCAGCCCGCGCACTTTGTCATCTTCAGTGCCGCGTGCGGTCAGCATGATAACGGGAATGGTTTTGGTCTTTGGGTTTATCTTGATCTGGCGGCAAACTTCTATTCCGGACATGTCGGGGAGCATCCAGTCAAGCAGGATCAGGTCAGGTCTATATTCCTCGATAAGGAGCAGGCCTTCATCTGCATTTGGTGCGTGTTTTACCCTGTAACCTTCCGCCTCCAGATTATATTGCAAAATCTGAGCCTGGGCCTGTTCGTCTTCAATGATGAGGATAAGCGGTTTCATAGTTTAGC
>JALSHM010000089.1 GCA_026982235.1 Robiginitomaculum sp.
CGCAAGGCATCAATAAAACGATCAATAAATGCGGTGCGCCGCGAGCGGGATACCAAATGCAACACCACTTCGGTATCGCTGGTGGACTGGAAAATCGCGCCATCATGCACCAGTTGTTCGCGTAATAAATATGCGTTGGTTAGGTGTCCATTATGAGCAATGGCAAGCCCACCACTGGCCATTTCCGCAAATAAGGGCTGGGTATTGCGCAATAGAGTTTTCCCCGCCGTTGAATAGCGGTTATGACCAATCGCCACATGCCCGGGCAGGCGTTGGCGTAAATCTTTGCCCGTAAAATTTTCCCCAACCAAACCAAGATGACGTTCGGAATGAAATTTCCCGTCAAAGCTGGCAATACCGCAGGCCTCTTGGCCGCGATGTTGCAGTGCGTGTAGCCCCAGTGTTGTGACGGCGGCAGCGTCCTCCATTCCGTAAACCCCAAACACGCCGCACTCTTCACGGATCTTCGGAGACATATTTAAGTCCTTAATACTTATTTCTGGTGGCGCTATATGGGTGGGCATTTGTTAGCTCTTTCAATTACGCAGTTTATGAGTCCACAAGCAAGTTCCGGTTACGGATTTTCTTGAGGAATATCCGGTAGTATATCTGATTCTTTGCCTTTGTCCTTAATTTCTTCGGCAATTTCTTTGGCGCGGGCAAATGGCAAATTCTGCAAGGTGTCGGAGACTTGGCGCAGAACGGGATATGTCTTAGCTGTACTCATCCACTCTGCAGGTTCTCCGTCTTTGGCCGATTTAGAGATAACCAAAACGAACAAAGACGCCAACACCAATCCCCGGGCAATACCAAAGCCAAGACCGAGTAGACGATCAAGAAACGGAGGCTTTTGACCGCGAATAGATTTAGCCCAACCGCGCATTAAGAAACTTGAAAAAATATAGAGTACCCCAAATACACCCAGTAAAAGCGCACCGTCAGCCAACCATGCTGGTTTGATGAAGCTTTGCACATTTATCTGGTAACGACCAAACAAAAACAACGCGCCAATTACGCCGATCAGTAGGGCAATAATTGATATGAGTTCGCGGGAAATTCCACGGGCAAAAGCCAGAATCCCGGAAAATCCTAAAATGATAAAAACCACAACGTCAAAACCGCCAAATGTTGTACCTGCTATTTCCATACCCTATCCCCAGAGAAATTATGTTGGGGATGTCACTTAGGAATCATCACCCGTCTGATAAAGCTTCTACACGGCTTATCAGGTCTGGCAAAGTCCTGATTTCAATTATCGGCAGTTGAACAGGGACGGCATCTTTTTTCTCGGACTTATTTTCAGGTGCAATGGCGCGTTTAAAACCAAGTTTGGCCGCCTCTTTGAGCCTTGCATCGGTACGTGACGCTTGGCGGACATCGCCCGATAAGCTAATCTCACCAAACACGACGCAATCAGGGGGTAAGGGTGTATCAAATACCGACGAGGCCAGCGCCGCAGCAACAGCAAGATCTGCTGCTGGTTCTGCGATTTTAAGGCCACCAGCCACGTTGAGATAGACATCTTTACCGCCAAAACTTACCCCACAACGTGCCTCCAGCACGGCCAGTACCATGGCTAAGCGCCCGCTATCCCAACCAACTACGGCACGGCGCGGTGTGCCAAATGCAGCGGGAGCCACCAAAGCCTGAATTTCCGTGAGCACGGGTCTGGTGCCTTCCAAACCAGCGAACACTGCGGCCCCTGAAGCCGCTTCGCCGCGCCCATCGAGAAATAATGCTGACGGGTTTTCCACTTCGGTCAGACCCGACCCCCCCATTTCAAACACCCCGATTTCGTCCGTAGGGCCAAAGCGGTTTTTATGAGCGCGGAGAATGCGAAATTGGTTGGCGCGGTCACCCTCAAAATATAAAACCGCATCAACCATATGTTCAACCACACGTGGCCCGGCGATTTGCCCGTCCTTAGTCACATGCCCAACTAACACCATCACCGCCCCAGATTTTTTGGCATAACGAGTCAGCTCTTGGGCACAAGCCCGTACTTGTGCCACAGTTCCCGGCGCCGCACCCAACTGATCCGTCCACATGGTTTGTATAGAATCAATGATGATTATGTCCGGTTTTTCCACCATCAACCCGTCTATTATCGGCCCTATAGATGTCTCAGCGGCCAGATAGACGGGCGCCTCCGAAAGCCCAAGCCGCTTTGCCCGGCGTTTAACTTGTGCGGTAGACTCTTCACCTGAAATATAAGCCGCCTTGCAATTCGCTTTCGCCATAAAGCCTGCGACTTGTAACAGAAGCGTAGATTTACCAATGCCCGGATCGCCGCCAATCAGCAAAGCCGAACCTGGCACAAAACCACCGCCGGCAACCCTGTTAAGCTCATCAATGCCCGTATTCAGCCGGGGGAGTTCTTCAATCTCGCTATCCAGTTCGACAAAATTGATTGCCCGACTTTTGCGCCGTCTGCCGGACTTAGGCGCGTTTTGCGCAGGTATTTCCTCAACCAGCGTATTCCATTCCCCACAGGCATCACAGCGCCCTGCCCATTTACCGTGAACACTGCCGCAGGACTGGCAGACAAAAATATTAACCGCTTTACCCATGAAAACCTCCTATTTCACAGAACATTTAATGAACACGACTGAATATGTCAACCATGTTCCGCCAATGTTCGATAAGGCACCCCATACAATCCCCCAATGGCGCTTGTGACTTATTTGGCACAGTATGCACTTTTTTTCATACCAAGGCGGACAAGGCTTTGCGCCTAAGTTAGAGCTGTGTTAATTATCGCATAACGTCCATACAGAATTATATGCGTATAAACCAAAAACCAAACTCAAAAATCAATCAAAGGGGACCTTTATGTTCAATAAAAAAATAGGATTACTCGCGTCTACGGCACTTATAGCTAGTGTTGCATTTTCCGGCACCGCCAATGCGCAAGTACAAGACGAAGTTATCGTCACCGCGACTAAGCGCCAGCAAACTTTGCAAGAAACGCCAGTTACTGTTTCTGTAACATCCGCTGACACTCTTGAAAAAGCGCAAATCCTTGACATAACCGATTTGCAATCCGTCGTCCCTTCTTTGCGTGTTGGGCAATTACAGTCTTCTAAAAACACCAATTTCCGTATTCGCGGCTTTGGCAATGGTGCCAACAATGCGGGTATCGAACCTTCTGTTGGTGTGTTTATCGACGGCGTTTATCGGTCTCGCTCAGCGGCGCAAATTGGCGATTTGCCAAAACTAGAACGCGTCGAAGTTCTATCTGGCCCTCAATCAACACTGTTTGGTAAAAATGCGTCTGCGGGTGTTATCAGTGTTGTCACGGCGAAGCCATCTTTCCAAACTCAAGGCTATCTTGAAGGCGGTTTTGGTAATTTCAACCAGCGCCTTTTCAAAGCCTATGCGACGACAGGCCTCACGGATACGGTTGCCGTAAGCCTTGGCGGATCCATAAACAGACGCGACGGATATGCGCCGAGCGCAGTTGGCCTGGAAGCTAACAATAGCCGAGATCGTTTAAGCTTGCGCGGACAGCTCTTGTTTGAACCCCGCGATGATATTTCCATGCGCTTTATTCTCGATCACAGCAAAATTGATGAAATATGCTGTACTGTAACCAATGTAGTAAACGGCCCTACCGCAGGTGCCATTCAACTCCTTGGCGGACAATTGGCTAATCCAAATGACCCATTTGCTTTCATCAATTATCAAAACAGCAATAGTGTCAATGATGTTAAGGATACTGGTATTTCAGCTCATATTGACGTAGATTTTGATAATTTCTCTCTCACATCTATTAGTGCATTCCGTGCCAATACCGCAAAAAACAACTATGACGCGGACTACACAACTGCGGATGTTCTAGTCGTTGACGACAATGTTGACATCAAAACTTTTACACAAGAAATTCGCCTAACCTCTACTGGCGACAACATGATTGACTGGATGATTGGTGGTTTTTACTTTAATGAAGCCATTGAGCAGAATAGCGGACTAGATGTTGGCGGTGATTTCCGTAGTTATATTGACATATTGGCCGGAAGCCCGGCTTTGCTAGGCACTATTGAGCTAACCAATGGCTTTGCTCCTGGTACATTCCTAAGTGCGAGCGGTGATACGCAAGAGTTTTTCACCCAAGACAATGATGCCTATTCAGCATTCGCGACTGTGGATTTTCATGCCAACGATAAATTGACTGTAACTGGTGGCCTTAACTTCACCAAAGACAAAAAAGCTGTCACAGGCAGAACCATCAATAACGAAGTATTCTCGTCCCTCGACCTGAATAATGTCAACGGTATCGACTTGCTTGCCCAAGGTGCCATAGCGGCGGCTTTTGGTAACCCCGCCGACCCTATTTTCCAAGCCTTCCAAGCAACATTTGGTGTACCTCTGAATGCAGGTACACAAGCGTTTATCGCCGGCGGTGGAGCAGGCGTCGCTGCACAGCAGGGTTATTTGCTTGGTTTTGTTCCGGCAATTGAAGGCCAAGTGAGGACCGGCCTACAAGGCTTGCAGTTCTTGCCGCAATTCCTTGCATTTGGCAATTCCGTCGAAGACGGACGCTCTAATGACGAACAAGTGACTTGGACGGCGCGGCTTGCCTATGAAGTTAATAGCAATATCAATGTCTATGCCAGTGCCGCGACGGGCTTCAAGTCCACATCATGGAACTTGTCACGGGATTCACGTCCATTTGCTTCAGACCAAGCGGCATTAACGGCAGCTGGCCTGCTACAACCTAACCAGACATTTGGCACACGCTTTGCGGGCCCAGAAGATGCTATGGTATA
>JALSHM010000090.1 GCA_026982235.1 Robiginitomaculum sp.
CGGGCGATACGTCAAACCCGCCTGAAGAATTTTTTACCGCCTGCCAGGCCGAGCTTGGCTCGTCTGTGACCCATGAATTTTTGCAGTGCCAAATCGAAATCGCGACCCCGATTTGCCAAAATGTCGGGGATGCGCGCACACATTTGACCCATGCGCGCAAGACCTTGTCGGAAATAGCAAAAACATTTGATTTGCGCCTCATGGCCTCGTCAACCCATCCATTTACCTCTTGGCGCAAGCAAAAGCCAACCCAAAAAGAACGCTACACCAAGATGGAAGAAGACTTGCAAGGGGCAATCCGGCGCATGTTGATTTGCGGCACCCATGTGCATGTGGGCATATCGGATCCGGGTATGCGCATAGATGTTATGAACCAGGTGCGGTATTTTTTGCCCCATATGCTAGCCTTGTCGACCTCCTCACCGTTTTGGGAGGGCGATCTTATGGGCATGAAATCTTACCGCTTGGCCGTATTTGACGGCATGCCGCGCACAGGTATTCCCGAAGCCATGGCCTCCATCGGAGAATATGAACGCATGGTGGGTATGTTGACCCATGCAGGCGTGATAGAAGATGCCAGTAAAATTTGGTGGGACATCAGGCCGTCCGTCAATTTCCCGACCCTAGAAGCGCGGGTCTGTGATATGTGTACCAATTTAGAGGACACATTAGCGATTGTGGCCTTGTACCAATGTTTGGTGCGCATGCTCATCCACCTTAAAGAGCGCAATATTAAATGGCGCAATTATCCGGCCTTGCTCATCGGCGAAAACCGCTGGCTTGCACAACGCTTTGGGGTGACGGGATCCTTGATAGATTTCGGCAAAGGCGAACAGGTTGCGTTCAAGGACTTGAATGAAGAAATGATTGGGTTTCTCATGCAACACGCAGAAGCTTTGGGCTGTGTGCCAGAACTGCTCCACACCCGCACCATCGCCCGGCGCGGCTCTAGCGCGTGCCGGCAAGTGGAAATATATGAACGCGAAATGGCGGCAGGTGCCACCAAAGAGGCGGCGCTGAAATCCGTCGTAGACCATCTCATCCGCCAAACCGTACAAGGTGTAGAATAGACAGAAATAGGGGTTTACCTCAGCCCAGTTCCGCCATAAAACGCCTCTCTATGTGCAGTGATATTCCCTATAAAATCATACCCGCCAAATCGGGTACTGTATCCAATTCCGGCGTGTTTGTGTTTTGCGACCATGCGAGCAATCATATTCCGGCACACCTTAATAATTTAGGTCTTGGCGCGGCGGATTTATCCCGTCATATTGCCTGGGATATAGGCGCGGCAACCCTGACCCGGCAATTCTGTAAAGCTTACGGCTCGGTGGGTTTGCTGGCCGGGTTTTCCAGGCTTGTTATCGATCCAAACCGTGCCGTGGATACGCCGGGAAGCATTCCAGAGATCAGTGACAACACCCCCATACCCGGCAATCAAAACCTGAGCCGCGCACAAAAAAACGAACGAATCACCCGCTATTACCAACCCTATCATGATGCACTAGAAGCCCAGCTCGACGCGGCACAGGCGCAGTTTATAGATCCGCTCATTGTCTCCGTCCACAGCTTCACCCCTAAAATGGCTGGCGGGCAAAAGCGGGAGCTGGATATTGGGCTGCTTTGGAAAGCTGATCCGGACAAAGCCCACCGCCTAAAGACAGAAATCGAGCGTGTGCATCCATATCATGTGGAGCTGAACCAGCCTTATTCGGCGCTTGAGCTTAATTACACCATTGACCAACACGTGATTGCGCGCGGCCTGCGGCACACGACTTTGGAGGTGCGCCAAGACCTTATCGACACCGAAGCCAAAGCCCATATAATGGCGGCGCATTTGACCAAAGCCTTGGGGCACTTTATCAAAGGTCACTGAAGGAGGCGTTTTGATATGCAAACCAAACACTATGTTTCAGGGCGTCATATGTATGAGGACTATCCTGATGGGGTGGAGATAGCCCTGTTTGGCATGGGCTGTTTTTGGGGGGCGGAGCGTTTGTTCTGGCAGACGGGGGGCGTTTATGTGACCTCGGTTGGCTATGGCGGCGGCGCACGTACAGATCCAAATTATCAGCAAGTGTGTTCGGGGGCCACAGGCCATGTTGAATTGGTGCAAGTGGTGTTCGCGCCGGATATTTTGCCTTTCGGGGAGCTGCTAAAAATCTTTTTCGAGAACCATGACCCGACCCAAGGCAACCGTCAGGGCAATGATATGGGCAGCCAATATCGCAGTGTGATATACACGACCACAGACGCACAAAACCTTGCGGCGCACGCCGCGAAAGACCGCTATGATAAAGCCTATGCCAAGGCGGGCAAGGCGCCCATAACCACGACGGTGGAACCAGCGCCGATATACTACCCAGCCGAAGATTATCACCAACAATATTTGGCCAAAAACCCCGGGGGCTATTGCAATATTGGCGGCACAGGTGTCACCTGCCCCGCACCCCAAACCGCCTAATGTTTGGCGATTGGCATATCCGCCGTTTTAGCGCCTTCAATTTTTGCATCTATCATTTTTGCACTTCTGCGTATTTCCGCTTCTCTTTGCGCCCATAGGCGTTTTTGGTATTTGGTGGAAATTACATCTGTGACAACTAACACGCCAATGACCAGATAGAAACTTGATTTGGACATGGCCTCTATAGGGAAGCCGAATAGTTTCAGATGTGACAAGTGTGCGCCTTCGGTAACCAATAATACACCGACAAGGAATAATATAAACAAGCCCATAACTTGATACATCCGGTTTTTCTTGAGGAAATCTGTCACGAAATCGGCCAGCAATATCATGGCAACGCCGGACAAAATAATGGCTATGGCCATGAGCGGTACTTGGTATGTTGTTGTACCGTCAGCAGCTTTCTCACTGGCAATAGCCATAGCAGACAGAATACTATCAAAGGAGAACACCAAATTCATCAACACAATCACCGCAATAGCGCCCATGACGGATTTTCGCGCCGCGTTCTCTGAATGGCCAATATCATCAACACTGAGCATGTGGCTAATTTCTTTTATGGCTGTGTAAATAATGAACGCACCGCCGAATAAAGTCACAAGTGACTGCAAGGTAAAACTGCCTTCAATGAATTTAATAAGGGATATGGAAAACAATTCACCTGACATGACATCAAATAATTTGACAATAATGACCAGCAGAACAATCCGAAGGGCAACCGCTATAGCAATGCCCCAGCGCCGCACTTTAGGCGCATTTTTCTCGCCAACCTTATTACTCTCGATTGCAATATATAAAAGATTGTCAAACCCAAGAACGGCCTGCAACAAGATTAGCATCAATAGTGTAAACATACTCTCAAGCGTCAATAAATCGGCCATATAATCCTCCCAAAATGATTCGGCTAGATTACATCGAAAAATATAAATTTAAAGCGGTAAAATAATGAGGAAGACTTAGGGGCGGGGTTCACTGAATACATCCGGCCCTCAACTCATAACAATGATTGCAACTCTCTAAAATGTTGCACTGAAAAAGCAATGGCGCACCGGGGAGGATTCGAACCCCCGACCCCTTGATTCGTAGTCAAGTACTCTATCCAGCTGAGCTACCGGTGCGTGCCTAAAGTCGAGAAAGGCCTTAAAGCCTATTCGCGCCTGCTTTGCAAGGGTCTTTTACGGTTAATGTAAGTATTTTATTTGTATGCATTACGACAATAAATTTTATCTTGTTTAGAATCTATTTCGATTACGAAAGCAGCTTTTACTTCATTTGACAATATCGCGTTTAAAGCGTAAACTGCAATTTCATTGTGAAAATGTTGTATATGCGTATTTTGCCGATTGTGATGGTTCTATTTTCTCTTGGACTGCAGGCATGTTCAAATCCATCAAGCTCATCCCCACCCGTTCTTGCTGATATACACGAAACGACATTCGCAGAACAAAGCATTCGTGCCGGAAACCTTGGCGGCCTTTATATATCTGCAGGAGACAATACCCCGATTACGCTCATTGTCCCAGGTTCTGGGGCAGTAGATCTGAATGGTAATATTGGCGCAAATATGCGCACAAATGCTTATAAATATTTAGCACAACAATTAGCCGCAAAGAGCGTGTCTTCGGTACGCGTGGATAAAAGAGGCCTACACTCTAGTGCCAAAGCAGGCAACCCCAACGCTGTCACCGTTGATATTTATGCACAAGATTACCGAAATTGGATTGATACTATTAAGCAAAAGACAGGTGCTAAGTGTGTGTATTTGCTTGGACATTCTGAGGGTGGGCTGATGGTATCACGTGCCGCCATAGGACGATCTGATGTTTGCGGACTGATATTGGTCTCTGCTCCAGGTCGCCCTCTGGGTACAGTCTTGCGCGAACAGATAAAATCAAACCCTGCCAATTTTCTTATTAGGAAACAGGCATTTGCCGCAATCACCAAATTAGAAGCGGGTGAGAAAGTGAACACGGAAAACATGAATCCTGCACTACTAGGATTATTTCGTGATTCGGTGCAGGATTATTGGATATCGCTCATGGCGGTTGATCCAGCACAAGTGGCTGCGCAGGCAAAAAAGAAAACATTGATAGTTCAAGGCGGAAATGATTTTCAGGTCTCGGTCAAAGATGCCGAATTGTTAGCAGAGGCCACAGGGGGCGAATTGGTGGTTTTGGGGAAGGTTAATCATATCTTGAAAATGCCCCAAAGAATCGGCGCGGCAATATGAAAACATATAACAATCCCAATTTGCCTGTGGCGGACGGGGTTATC
>JALSHM010000091.1 GCA_026982235.1 Robiginitomaculum sp.
GGGGGGCGGCTTGAAAATGCCCGTCCATAGATGCCGCGCCTGCCAAAAGCTCGTCGAACATGTCCGGGCCGTAAGCCAATTGCAGGGACAGTCCCACTGCCGACCACAGCGAAAACCGCCCGCCGACCCAATCCCAAAAATCGAATATTTGCGCCGGGTCGACCCCGAAATCCACCGCTCCGCCTTTATTCGCTGTCACCGCAATCATATTGTCGCCAGCAAATTGCCCCAGCCAAGCCCGTGCCGCTTCGCCGTTCATGCGGGTTTCTTGGGTGGTGAATGATTTAGAGACGATGACGACCAAAGTCGTGCGCGGGTTCAGACCCATAAGCGCATCATTGATAGACGCCCCGTCCACATTATTGGCAAAGCGCAAATCCAGCGCGGGCTTACCGCTTGCTGCAAACCCGTCCGCCAACAAGCGCGGCCCCAAATCAGAACCGCCAATGCCGATATGGACGACGGCTTTATATTTGCCTTCGGCACACACCTCCTCAGCAAATGCCCGCGTGCGCGCCTGCATGTCTGCGACTAGTTTTTGGATAGATTTATCCGCGCAAGACCCGCGCAATGCCGGGTGAAGAACCGCTCGCTTTTCGGTGAAATTCAAAGGCTTGCCGGCAAATAAATCTGCCCGTTTCCCCTCGACATTTTTTTCTTGCGCCACATAGAGGAGTACTTGCATTATCTCTGGCGTAATCCGCTGTTTGGAAAAGTCCGCATATATGCCGCCAACTTGATGGCTCATACGCGCGGCACGGATTGTATCGCTTACAAACATATCGCCCAGCGTCGGCAAGCCTGCATCTGCCAATTTTTGTAATTTCGCCCAATTGTTCATGCAGGCTTTATAACCGCAAAAGGTTAACTCTATTTTGCATTTTCAAGATTTGCCTTTTTCAGAGCTTCTTCAATGATTTTATAATTTAGACCCTGTGGGAGTATTTGTGGTGATATGTCATCCTTACCTGGCCTATAAACTAGATAGAGCGGCACCCCAGAACGCCCATGTCGGGCGAGTTCTTTGGTGATTGCATCGTCACGGCTTGTCCAATCGCCGACCAAAGTTTTAACGCCATATTTCGCAAATAATTCTTGGGTTTTTGGCTTGTTTATCGTACCAATTTCATTGAGTTTGCAGGTCACACACCAGGCGGCGGTGAAATCTACAAACACAATATGCCCCTCAGCACGCAGTTCAGCCACCCGCTCAGGCGACCAAACACTCGTTTGTGGCAGGGCGGCAAGTTCTTGTTCCCGCTCGGCTACCCCTAAATCTTTCAGCAAATATGCGCCCATCAAGACGCTCAATATCAAGGCGGCTTTGGCGACAATGCCCTTATATTTCCATAGCCAAATGGCAAAGCCGATCAGCAACATAGCACCTAATATCCGCCAGACGCCACCAGTGCCCGTTTGGGCACTCAGCACCCAGACCAGCCAGACGGCAGCGGCGAGCATGGGGAAGGCGAGGAATTGTTTAAACGTATCCATCCACGGCCCCGGCTTGGGCAGACGCGCCAACAAGCCCGGTGCATAGGACAGCGCTAAAAACGGCACGGCAAAACCTACCCCCAGCGCTACAAATACCAGCACCAACATCAAAGCTGATTGCGCAAAAGCAAAGCCGAGCGCCCCGGCCATGAACGGAGCCGTACAGGGTGTGGCGACCACTACGGCCAATACACCCGTAAAGAACGCCCCCTTAGCGCCGCCGCTTGCCGCCAAATCGGAGCCGGTATTTTGCAAAGAACCACCAATGTGAAACAGTCCAAATAGATTAAGCGCAATGACAAAAAACAGCAATGCCAACGCACCAACCAGTACGGGGTTTTGCAACTGAAACCCCCAACCAATACCTATACCGCCCGCCTTCAGCGCCAGAACAATAACCGCCAACGCCAAAAATGATACCATCACACCCGCCGTATACAACCAGCCATGTTTGCGTATTACGCTACGGTCTTCATGGGCTGCACGGGCAAAACCCAAAGCCTTAAGCGACAAGACCGGGAACACGCAGGGCATTAAGTTCAAGATAAGCCCGCCAATAAATGCACCAACCAGAGCCGCCCATAAACCGATAGACGGGCCGTGCATATTGCCAGTTCCAGGCGTCGCTTCCACCGCGCCAATATCAATCTTCGCACCTGCGACAGCCGCAATCTCAATGCCGCGCCTTTGCCAGCTCCCGGCAATATTTTCTTCGAATGCGAGCACGCCGGGCACATTCTTAATGCCGTCTTCTAGGCCAAAACTGGGCGCGAGCTTCAAGCGAATACCCATATCGCCGCGTGCTGCAATTTGCTTGGCGCTGGCTTGTATAACATCTTGTTCATAGGGATAATAATAGGGGTTTTTTATGGCAGAAAAATCAAGATTGCCGCCCGTTATATCTATCTGTAAAACCCCGTCCACCAATGCGGCAGAGGCTTGCAAACCTTCCGGCTTGGGCGCGGCCATAAGCGTGCGCTCGATATTGGCAGACCAGCGGGCATCTTTCACTGCTTCACCAATCACCAATGGCAATGTTAACTCCGCCATTTCCGGCAGACAAATAGCCTCGCACACCAAATAAGTGGCTTGCGCCTTGATGGTGATGATTTGACCGGGCTCGGCGTTCTCGGAAATGTGCAGCCGCATGGGCAAAAGCACACGATCTTCGAAAGCATAGCTAATTATAGCCTGATTGGGGTCGAGGGCTTTGTTGACAATCGTCTGGGGCAATGGCCAAATAATATCGCCAACCTTTATACTGTCCGCAGGCGCACCCAAAACCTCGAAATGCAGCTCCGCCGGATAACCAGGCCCACCCGCATTGCGCCAATATGTGTGCCAATGCTTTTCTAGGCGCAAGGACAAACCAATATGCAAATCTTGCCCCGGCGCTACCCTATCATAGGACGTCACCAATTGCGCCACCGCCCGCCCTGATTTCACAGGCACAGACTCCGCCGCTCTCGATGGGGAGGCAAACAAAAAGGCAAGAACCGCCGCACATAGTATCAATAAATTTCGCATCAAGGCTTCCTACACACACTAAGCAAAAATGCAAAGCCCAATCGGCGCATATCACATAAGTATGATGATGACGTTACGAAAGCAAACCTAAAAAGTCTCACATCTATCTGAGTTTATACACAAAACACACTCTAACTATCCACATCCGCATCAAGTGCATTTGCTATAATAAAGTCGCGTCTTGGCTCAACTACGTCGCCCATAAGCTTTGTGAACAGGTCGTCGGCGCCGTCTGCTGTGTCGACGCGGACTTGTAGGAGGGAGCGAGCGTCTGGATCCAAAGTGGTTTCCCAGAGCTGATCTGGGTTCATTTCTCCCAGGCCTTTATAGCGCTGGATTTTATAGCCTTTGCGCCCACCTTCAAAGACGGCGTTCAGCAAGGCGGCGGGGCCGTAAATCTCGATCGGGTCACCATCGCCGCGTCTGAATTGTGCCGCTGTACCGTAGGTTTCCTCAAGCTCGGAGGCCAATTTATGCAAGCGCCTGGCATCTGCACTATCACGGAACGCCGCGCCTAAAACTACCCGTTCGGCCACGCCGCGCACTTCGCGCTGCATGACCAGTGCGCCGTCATCATCAAAACGCCCCTGCCAGCCGTCTTCGCCTTCGTCCGCCACCACATCAAGGCGTTTGGCGGCAGCTTTGGCTTCGGCCTCGCCTGCGTCCGCACCAAGGGCACCCGCAATAGCAAGTTGCGCCAATACTGTATCAGAGGCTTTGGATTTCAAACGGTCTATCAAGGCTTGCGCCGCCAAGGCTTCGCTGGCTATGCGTTTTAAATCTTCGCCAACAATGACCGCACCCCCGCCAAGCGTTAATGCGGAATCAGCCGTCCCCATTTCGATCAAATAAGACGAGAGCTCTTCTTCATCTTTGATATAGCGCACCGATTTGCCGCGCTCGACTTTATACAAAGGTGGTTGGGCGATATAAAGATATCCGCGTTCGATGAGTTCTGGCATTTGACGGTAGAAAAACGTCAGCAATAATGTGCGAATGTGAGCCCCGTCCACATCGGCGTCTGTCATGATGACAATTTTGTGGTAGCGAAGTTTTTCAATATCAAATTCTTCGCGGCCTATGCCCGTGCCCAGCGCCGTAATCATAGTGCCGATTTCTTGCGAGGAGAGCATACGATCAAAGCGGGCGCGTTCCACGTTCAGGATTTTACCTTTGAGCGGCAATATGGCTTGGTTCTGGCGGTTGCGGGCTTGCTTGGCGGAACCGCCCGCACTGTCCCCTTCCACAATGAACAATTCAGAAAGCGCCGCATCTTTTTCTTGGCAGTCCGCCAATTTTCCGGGCAAGGAGGCGACATCAAGCGCCGATTTACGCCGGGTGAGGTCGCGGGCTTTGCGAGCCGCTTCGCGGGCAGCGGCGGCCTCGACGATTTTGGCGATTACCAATTTCGCTTCATTGGGATTTTCTTCAAACCACTCATTCAAAGCCTCCCCCATAACGCTCTCAACAATAGGGCGCACTTCGGAGGACACCAATTTATCTTTGGTCTGTGAGGAAAATTTCGGGTCAGGGACTTTCACGGACAACACGCAGGTTAAACCCTCTCTTGCATCATCGCCGCTAATGGAGACTTTTTCTTTCTTGGCCGTGCCGGACTGCGCCGCATATTTATTGACGGCACGGGTCAGCGCCCCGCGAAATCCCGCCAAATGGGTGCCGCCATCGCGCTGGGGGATATTGTT
>JALSHM010000092.1 GCA_026982235.1 Robiginitomaculum sp.
GCGCTTATGGCGTGCCGGGTAGTGCGCAAACGTAGCAAGGTGAAAATCGCCAGCGGCCTGCACCCGCACTATACCGCAACCACAGAGAACCAATGCCGTTTGCAGGGTATCACACTGGATATAGCCGACTGTGCGCCGGGCAAAGACGCGGAAATTTTAGACGGGCTGGATAATGAAACTGCCGCCATAATCGTGCAGTCTCCCAATGTGTTCGGCGAAATAATCGACCTAGAACCCTATGCCGAGGCCGCCCACGCAATTGGGGCTTTGCTGATTGCGGTGTTTACGGAACCCGTAGCTTTCGGCGCCATAAAAAGCCCCGGCGAAATGGGGGCGGATATTGTGGTCGGCGAGGGGCAGTCCATAGGGGTCGGCCTGAATTTTGGTGGGCCCTATGTGGGTTTGTTGGCGTGTAAGCAAAAACTGGTGCGGCAAATGCCGGGTCGGGTGTGCGGGGAAACCGTGGATGCGAAGGGCGAGCGTGGTTATGTGCTGACCCTCTCCACCCGCGAACAACATATCAGGCGCGAAAAGGCCACCTCCAATATTTGCACCAATTCCGGCCTGTGTACGGTGGCGTTTTCGATCCACATGACATTATTGGGCGAGGCTGGGCTTAGAAAATTGGCTATGATAAACCACGAAAAGGCTTGTATTTTGGCCGATAGATTGACGGCGATTGACGGGGTAGAATTGGTCACAGACACATTCTTCAACGAGTTCACATTACGCTTGCCAAAGAATGCCAAAGATGTGGTTGGCGATATGGTCGCGCAAGGTGTCCTCGGCGGGCTACATGCTTCCCGCCTGATGGATGGGCAGGATGATTTGCTAATTGTTTGCACTACTGAAACAAATAGTGATGCGGATATGGACGCTTTCGAGGCGGCACTTCGGGGGGCTTTATCATGAGTATGCATACACAGGGTAGACAAACGACGCCGGGAAATGTCGCCGGAGTTGAACACAAAACCATATCCGGCAATCGCGGATTGGCACAGGCTGAGAAATTGATTTTTGAGATTGGTACACCGCGCCGTTCTGGTGTGGACTTTCCTGAGCTTCGGGGTGTGAAAACCCGTTTAGGCGGCATGGAACGCACCGAAGAAATCGGCTTGCCCGGCCTGTCAGAGCCGGAAACTATGCGCCATTATGTGCGCTTGAGCCAAAAAAACTACGCCATTGATATGGGTGTGTATCCGCTGGGCTCGTGTACCATGAAACATAATCCGCGCCTCAATGAGAAAATGGCGCGACTGCCCGGCTTTGCCGATGTACATCCTTTGCAGCCACGCGGTACGGTGCAAGGGGCGCTGGAGCTTATGGGCGAATTATCCGAATGGATTTGTAAATTAACTGGTATGCCAGCTGTCGCCCTGTCGCCCAAAGCTGGTGCCCACGGCGAGCTGTGCGGCATGATGGCCATACGTGCAGCCCATGATGCCAAGGGCGACGACCATAAGCGCCGTGTTCTTGTCCCCGAAAGCGCCCACGGCACCAATCCTGCCACGGCGGTGCAGTGCGGATTTACCATAGATTCTATTCCGGCCAATGATAAGGGGCGGGTGGATATGGACGCGCTGAAGGCCAAACTTGGGGATGATGTCGCGGGCATTATGCTGACCAATCCCAATACGTGCGGCTTGTTCGAAAGCGACATTATTGAAATCGCAGAATTGATCCATGGGGTCGGGGGCTATTTTTATTGTGACGGTGCCAATTTCACGGCTTTGGTCGGGCGGGTGCGTCCGGGGGATTTGGGCATTGATGCTATGCACCTCAATTTACACAAGACATTTTCCACCCCCCACGGCGGCGGCGGCCCTGGTTCGGGGCCGACGGTTCTCTCCGATGCTTTGGCACCGTTCGCGCCTGTGCCTTATGTTATCAAAGAGCAAAATAAATGGAAATTGGTTGAAGATGTAGATGACAGTGAAAGCTTTGGCCGCATGACGGCCTTTCACGGCCAAATGGGTATGTTCGTGCGTGCGCTGAGTTATATGCTGAGCCACGGCGCAGACGGCCTCAAACAAGCCACCGAAGACGCAGTCCTAAATGCCAATTATGTGCAAGCCAGTTTATCAGGGGATATGAGTCCGGCATTCGGTGGTATCTGCATGCATGAAGCCTTGTTCAATGATGACTTTTTGAAAGGCACAGGCGTAGAAACCCTGGACTTTGCCAAGGCCATGATCGACGAAGGTTATCACCCTATGACTATGTATTTTCCGCTGGTCGTAAAAGGTGCCATGCTCATCGAACCAACGGAGAGCGAGAGCAAAGCAGAACTGGACAGGTTTATTGACGTGATGCGCGGCTTGGCCAAGCGTGCTAAAGCGGGCGAGGCAGACTTCTTCAAAGCTGCCCCGATTTACGCACCCTTGCGAAGATTGGACGAAACCCGTGCGGCCAGAAAACCCATATTACGCTGGCGGGAATAACCGTCTGCGTAGGTTTTTTGCGGCCATTAACATAGGTTTTTCGGCTAATTTATAGCTGAGCCCTGCGACCATTATACTGGCTATTGTCATGATGAGGAGAGCCGGAATATTGTCCCATAGACTGTCTTGGGCAAATCTGTGCCAAATGCGCCCGAATATGGTCAGGCTTAGGATATGGGTTAGGTAGAGCGCATATGACCAATCGCCGAGTATTTGTGACCATTTAGGTAGATTGGTTTTGATGCCCGCCAAGCCGTAGACGGTTAAGGTGGCGGGCAGGGCGAAATGAACAACACGCCCCATATGGCTTTCTATCATGCTGTGGCCTGCAGTTATTAAGACATAAAGCCCGAGCGCCCATAATAGTAAGCCCAGTACCAAACTCGCAAATGCGAATTTTGCTTTGCATTTATGAAATATCCAGCCAGCCAGAGCCCCCGCTAAAAATTCATAGGTGAGGGGGCTGAACAGTAAGGCGATTAGCGGGCTATGGGAATTGACACCAATATATTGCCCTAATCCGACAATGCCGGCCCAAAGCAACAAGAACGGCAAGAGCCATTTTGGTTTCAGCAATAATGCCAAAACAAAGACCAGATAAAACCCGATCTCGTGGATAAGAGTCCATCCCACCGCCAAGAGTGGATCGCGCGTATCGGGATATAGGAGGAATGATTTTATGATATTCGGCTCAGTCTTGAAACTGGAAAACACCATGTCAGGGCGCACCAGCCAGACCATAAGCACAGCCGCGCTAACCAACCAATATAAGGGATAAACCCTGGTCATACGGGCGAATAAAAATTCCAATACTGCCTTGCCGCCTCTGCGCATTTTCATGGCCACATGCACCATGATAAAGCCGGAAATAACAAAGAATAAATCCACCCCAACTTGCCCATAATCCGCCCACGATCCCAGCAATTGGTCAGGCGAATATTTGCGTTCAATAACCATCAAATGCGAGAACACCACCAGCAAAGCCGCAATGCCGCGCAAAGACTGGATGTTGGCGAGACGGTTAGCAGGTGCAGGCGTTTCAAAACTCATATTGGCTCACAGTGGGTTGGGATTGTTTATGCAGATATTAGATAAAATAATCTAGAGCGGATATGGCTTTTCTCCTTCCCCTGCAAACGGAGGAAGAAAAGTTCCAAAAATAAAAAACGCCCCCAAAATGAGAGCGTCTTGTTATCAATATTTGTGATGATTTGGGTTTTTAATTCAAAACCTTGCTCATTTCGGCAATGCCTTCTTTGACCAATGTGTTGTGGTCTGCGGCGGCCAAGTCATTGCGCAGAATTTGTTCGGCGGCTTTTGTTGCCAAATCAACCGCACGGGCTTTGACGTCGGCCATTGCTTGGGCTTCTGCGTTTTTAATCTTGGCTTCCGCTAGTTCGGCGCGGCGCTCTAGGCGCTCTACCAAATCTTTGCGCGCACTTGCCGCCATGGTTTCAGCGTCTTGCCTTGCTTGTTTGACAATGGTCTCGGCTTGTTCCTTAGCTTCGGCTTGTTTACGCTGGTATGATGCGAGTAAAGTTTGTGCCTCTTCGCGCAGATTACGGGCTTCTTCCAATTCCTTGCGGATAGCATCCGCACGGTCGTCCAGCGCTTTAGCCATAGTTTTGTGTACACCTTTGTACAAAATGCCAGCGATAAACACGAGCAGAGCTAAAAATACCCAAATAGTAGGGTAGGTAAAATCAAAGTTCCAAGCCATATCTTGCTCCTTAACCTACCGCTTTGACGGCTTTGCGCACTGCGGCAATACTGACTTTCTTGGGAAATAAATGCTGGGCAAGGGCTTGCGCCGTTTCCGTAGCAATTTCGTCAACATTGGCCAAAGCTTTCTCGCGATTTGCCTGAATTTTGGCTTCGGCGCGTGCGGTCTGCTTGGCGGTTTGTTCTTCGGCTGCTCGTAATTCTGCCTCCAGTTCAGCATTAACGCTGGCACGGGTGGTTTCGGCGACATTATGCGCCTTGGCGCGGGCATCACTGAGGGATTGCTCATAGGCTTTCCCGGCTAGTTCTGCTTCGCGCTGCATCCGTGCCGCACTGTCGAGATCATCGGCAATGCGGTTGGAGCGCTCTTCCAAAATTCCGCCAAGACGTGGCAAGAGTACTTTGGATAACAAAAATAGCAAAATACCAAAGCTTAGAAACAGCCAAAAAAGCTGGGACGGGAAGGTGGAAAAATCCAGCGGGGAAAACACTTTTGCTTGCCCCGCCCCGCCGTCCCCAGCGGCCATTATGATATTTAAACCAGTCATAGTACTTTACC
>JALSHM010000093.1 GCA_026982235.1 Robiginitomaculum sp.
TATGTTGGCGATACCGTTCTCCAAGGATATGAACAAAGTCCGCATTGATTATCGCACCAGCCCGGCGGCAGAGGGTCTGCAATGGTTATCGCCAGAGCAAACCGCAGGTAAGAAAAAACCATATCTGTTTTCCCAAGCACAAGCGCTCAATGCCCGCACCATGGCACCTGTCCAAGACACACCCGCCGTACGTATTACCTATGATGCCACATTGCGCGTACCGGACGGTCTGCGTCCTCTCATGAGCGCCGAGCAGGGTGAAAAAGACGAAAACGGTGAATATCATTTCAAAATGCCACAACCTATCCCGTCCTATTTAATCGCGATTGCGGTTGGCGATATTAAATTCAAAGCCATCAATGACCATATCGGGGTTTATGCGGAGGACTATATTTTAGATGCTGCCGCCGAAGAATTTTCAGAAACACCGCTTATGGAGGAGGCCAACACCAAACTCTACGGCCCTTATTTGTGGGGGCGTTACGACCTCATTGTTCTGCCACCTAGTTTCCCATTTGGCGGCATGGAAAACCCCCGCCTTTCCTTTATGACCCCAACCTTGATTGCGGGTGATAAAAGCCTGACCAATGTTGTCGCCCACGAGCTTGCCCATTCCTGGTCCGGTAATTTGGTGACCAATTCTAGCTGGCGCGATGCCTGGTTGAATGAAGGTTTCACATCTTATGTAGAAAACCGGGTGATGGAAGACCTTTACGGCGAAGAACGTGCGGTCATGGAACAATATTTGGCGCTTGAAGACTTAAAACGCGACATTGCCAATGCCAAACGCCCTGAACTCACCCATTTGAAATTACCCGCAGATATGGCGCATCCGGATGAAGCTTTCACCCAAGTGACCTATGTTAAAGGCCAATTTTTCCTGATCTTCCTGGAAGAGCGTTTTGGACGGGAAGCATTTGACCCTTTTCTTAAAAAATACTTCAATCATTTTGCCTTCCAAAGCATTACCACCGAAGACTTCATCAAATATCTCCACGACGAATTGCATGTGAAAAACCCCGATGCACTGACGACCGAAGAGCTTAAAGCATGGGTGTATGGCCCTGGCATTCCCGACACTGCCAAGGATCCCAAATCCACAGCCTTTGCCAAAGTCGACGCAGCCCGCACAGCATGGCTTGCGGGCGGCACGGCGGGGGATACATCCGCATGGTCGACCCATGAATGGCTCCATTTTCTCAATAATATGCCAGACGGTCTGACCAAAGCGCAGTTAAAAAAACTCGACGATGATTTTAAATTCAATGGTCACCAAAATGCCGAAATCGCCTTTGCTTGGTATATGCAGGCTATTAAAGCCAATTACAGTAATGTGGATACAGAGCTGGAAAAATTCTTGATGAGTGTTGGGCGCGGTAAATTTATCTACAGACTTTACGGTGCCCTTGTTAATCTCAACCAAGATGCGCGCTCATGGGCCAAAGAAGTCTACGCCAAAGCCCGCCCCGGCTATCACCCCATCGCCCAACGCAGAATTGATGCGATTTTTGCTCAATATGATGAAAAGGCTGAGGCGAAAGCAGAGCAATAAATTTAGCAATCATGTTTCATGGTAGATTAGAAAACACATATTTCCTATTTTGCACCTCGACATTGGGCGGTTCATGCTTGGCCTCAAACCAGTCCCAGCCTTGTTTTAAGTTTTGCCAGAAAGCGTAATGCGGGCTGGATTTTACTTTTGCCAAATTCGTGGTGCTCATAGGGAATGGAAAACTGTGGACACGGATGATTTTTTGCCCGTTTTTAGTGGCGGCGCTGGCTAGGGCATAAATTTCCTCTATCCCGGCATTTGTCATGGCGTAGCACCCAATAGACACACATTCGCCGTGAATCATCAGAAAATCCCCTGTATAGCCGTGGGCGCGGTCATAGGTATTGGGATACCCAAGATTGAGGCTGAGATGATAGTTTGACCATGGGTTAAACCGCCCTGCATTGATATAGTAAAACCCTTCCGGTGACTGGTTGTCTCCAGTTTTGGTTTTCGGGCCAAGTGTACCGGATGCGGCGCAAATATCTTTGGTCTTGAACAGGCTATATTTGCCGTCTGCGCCCTGTACATATATCTCAAGCACCCCGTCCGTTATGCGCTCACGAGTTGGTGATTGAGATTTAATAATGCGCAAGAATACGGGGTCACCCAGCTTGAAACCTTTATCCGCTAATGCCTTGGTCAGTTCCGGTGCGACGCGGTTTATAGCCGCCCGACTACGATTCGTCTCCGGAACCGGTTTTGCCCAAGCAGGCATATTGGACGAGACCGCAAGAAAGCAGGCTAAAGCACTGAAAATAGGATGTTTTATGAACATGAGATAAACAAACCCGTAATTGTGGCGAAAATAAGGCAGGACTGTTCAGGGTGTATTCAACGCTTTATCCTATAAGGGACTTGCGTGTGTCCCCGCTGCCTTGTCCTCCCCTCGACGATTTGGCCGCATAGAGCAAGCGCTCTAAGCTAGCCCGGCAGCTCACGTAGCAGGGCGGATGAAGACTGATTTTCTCTCTCTCACAGTCTTCGCCGCCCTGTCTTTTATTTAATGAAAATCATAAAATTACAGGGTGGATGAGCGCCCTTGCGCATAATCCACCCAAAAGAACTTTATCTAAACGCTCGCAGATTTCGCATCTGCTGGAATGCGCAGCATTTGCCCCACATAGATTTTATCAGGGTGGGACAACATAGGCTTGTTGGCTTCGAAAATTTCCATATAGCGGCTACCTTTGCCGTAATATTTTTTGGAAATTGCCCAAAGCGTATCGCCGCTCACGACTTCGTGGAATTGTGACGCCGCACCGCCGTCTGCTGCACTGGCTTGATCGTCCACCGCCCCAACGCCTGAGACATTGCCAACAGCCAAGATGATTTTTTCTTTCATCTCTTGAGAAACTGCATTGCCGGATATGGTGACTTTGCCCTCATCATCGACATGAATATCCACGCCTTCCGAATCCAGCCCAAGATCATTAACCTCTTTTTCTAAAGTTTCTTTGGCTTTCTTACCTTTAAATAGCCCGCCGAATTTGCGCCCTGCGGCCTTGGCAAATGCAATAGCTCCAAACATATATTTCTCCGTTAAATGTTTATGAGGTTAAAATTCCCCCCATTAGGCATTTGATAGCGCTCCAACCGCTATTCGTCCATATTTATTTACAGCCACCAGAGCATCAAACGCGCAAATCATTGGCTGACATCCCATAATTACACCTAAAAATAACCGTGAACAAGTGTTGGCGTTTTTGGTTTTGCACTGTATAGAGCGAGAGAATCTTTTTAACTGTTCACCAAAGAGGCATATCATGGCTTTCACATTAGACCTTATCCAAGCTGGCATTAACATGTTCGGATTGTTTTATCTTGACCCCGCTTTGTTTATTTTTGGCATAGTAGCTATTTTGTTCGGTGGTCTTAACCTGCTTGAATTTAAGAAATTCTGGTAAGCTAGCCCCTTATGCTCATTGCTTTTCTTCTATTTTGCGTCGGTGTAGTTCTTCTACTGGTCGCCGGTGATATTTTGGTACGTGGTGCGGCTGCGCTTGCCCAAAAATGGGGTGTGCCTTCGCTGATTGTTGGCTTGACCATTGTCGCTTTCGGGACTTCGGCACCTGAACTCATCGTCAGTGTGCAATCGGTTTTAACGGGCGCGAGCGAATTGGCTATTGGCAATGTTATAGGCTCCAATATCGCCAATATACTCTTGGTCTTAGGACTGCCCGCCATTATTATGGCCTTGCCAACCAATGTTGCGGGTGTAGGGCGAAATTCTGCCGTTGTTATGTTGGCGACACTTATTTTGATGGCGCTGATGTTTATTCACAAGCCCTTAGTGATGTGGCAGGGCATTATCTTATTTGCTGGTATAGTTTTGTATTTAGGCTGGATGTTTGCTTTGGCACGTTCAGGGGCACAAGACCCGGCTCTTGCAGAAATGGCGGAAATGGCGGAAATGGAAGGCATGCCGAAAAGCTATCTCACTATGATTGTCTTTACTTTGTTGGGCATTGTCGGCCTGGCATTTGGCGGAGATTTAATCGTCAAAAACGCGACCTTTATCGCCGAAGGTTTCGGAGTTAGCGAGGCGCTTATCGGCCTAACAATAGTTGCTATCGGCACGTCATTACCAGAATTGGCGACTGTTGTCGTCGCCTCATGGCGCGGCCATAATGAAGTCGCCATCGGTAATATTCTGGGATCCAATATCTTCAACATCTTCGCCGTTATGGGGGCTGCTGCCATTGCAGGCCCGGTCAGTATTCCTGCCAAATTCATGGTGTTTGATATTTGGGTGATGTTGGCTGCAACAGTTGCGCTAACTATCTTCATTTTACGCCGCGCCCCTATTGGTCGCAAAACGGGTATCGTTCTTTTGCTCGGTTATTGTCTTTATATGGCAGCAATCGCACGGGATATTGTTGGCGCTAGCCCAGGGTTGTGATATACACACCTTTATGACCAAGACCATTCTCATCACCGGAGCCGCCACACGGATTGGTCGCGTGCTTGCTACAGGCCTAGCCGATGATGGCTGGGGCGTGGTTATTCATTACAACAGTTCTCAGCGTGCGGCGGCTGAATTAGCGGATACGCTCGGTAAGGCAGCAATCGTACAAGCCAATTTAACCGATGCAGACTCCGTTGACACATTGATATACCGGGCAAGCCAAGCCATTGGGGCACCC
>JALSHM010000094.1 GCA_026982235.1 Robiginitomaculum sp.
CCACAGGCAAATTACAAGCACGCTGGGCACGGTAGCCCAAACCAATACGGGACAAAAGGCCAATCGCCAGAACCGCTCTCCAAAACAGGAGGGCGGTTTATTGTTAGAAATGGTCTTTGGCTTTGCGGATTTTGCCCAATCTTTCCGCAGTTCCCGCCCGCATGAAGGGGTTGGTTTTTCGTTCCATCCCAATAGTTGTCGGGATTGTGGGTAGGCCTTTGGCGCGTAGGGCTTTGGCATTCTGCGCGGCTTGGTTTAAATCAGGATTGTCCGGTTCTACGGTCATCGCAAAGGCGGCATTGGATAATGTGTATTCATGGGCAGGGTAGACTTTGGTCTCGTCGGGCAGGGCGGCCAATTTGGCCATGCTCCCAAACATTTGTTCGGGCGTGCCTTCAAACAATTTCCCGCAGCCCATGACGAATATTGTGTCCCCGACAAATACGCTGGCCTCGTCCGGTATATAATAGGCGCAGTGCCCTAGTGTGTGTCCGGGGGTATGGATGAGGTGAATATCGTAATCACCAAATTTGAAAATTTCGCCGTCCCCTAGCGCCACATCAATGCCGGGGATACGCCCAGAATCCGCTTTGGGACCGATAATGGTCGCGCCGTATTTTTCTTTTAGAAACAGATTGCCGCCCACATGGTCAAAATGATGATGGGTATTAAAGATGTGGGTGAGGTTGAGGCCACGCGCGTTACATTGCCGGGCTATCTCTACGCCGTCCGGGGTGTCGATAGTGGCGCATAGGCCGGATTTTGGCTCGACCAATAAAAATCCATAATTATCATTTAGGCAGGGAAACAGGCTTATCATAGCGCCAATTATATGGAATAGTGGGGGGGCGTGTAAAGCGCATAAGCAAAAAACCATAAAACGGGAAGTTAAGCGTGCGGCAAAGCGTACAAAAATTGGAGCAATTTTATGTAAGCCGTAGAGGTGCGGCGGCGCAGGCTATGGTGTCGCGGCGCTTACACGCCTTATGGCCAAATTTGGACGGGCTGGATGTATTGGGCTATGGGTACGGCATTCCTTATCTACACTTCTATAGCGAACACGCGCGTAGCATGGTGTATGCTATGCCGTCTGAACAGGGCGCTGCCCGGCAAATGTTGCCGCGCGGCAATGTTTCCGTGTTGACTATGGACAAAGAATTACCGTTTGCACCAAGCGTTTTTGATCGCGTACTGGTTGCGCACGGCCTAGAAGAAGCCCCGCACATGCCAGCCCTGCTCGGCGAATTATGGCGGGTAATGAAGCCGGAGGGACGTATTGTCATTATTGCCGCCAACCGCGCCGGGCTTTGGGCACGATCTGACAAAACGCCGTTCGGGGCAGGGCGTCCGTTTTCGCGGAGCCAATTATCAAGCGCTCTCAAGACCAGTGGTTTTGTGCCTTTGGTGCGCTCGGGAGCGCTCTATTGTCCGCCCGTGAGCAAGATGTGCGGTCTCGGTATGGCGGGTATATTTGAAAAGTTTGGTGAGACGGTTTGGCCAGGATTATCAGGACTTGTACTTGTAGAAGCGGTCAAGCGCCTGTATGCGGGACGGGATAGTCGTCAAAAGAAACGCTTGCGCCGCCCGGACTTTGGTGCTGCTGGCGCCTTGGGGGCGTCTAGTGATATGCATATCTTGAAGGGGAATACGCAAAAAAATGACTAAACCAGACGCAAATGTTAACGCCGTAATGGCCAAGCTTAGAGCCGAGATTGATCGGGTTGATACGGCTTTGCTTAACCTGATTGCGGAACGTATGGATTTGGCTGCTGCTGTTCGCCGGGCAAAATCCGGTGCCAATGTCTGGCGACCATCACGTGAGGAAAGCCATGTCCGAGATTTGGCGCGCAAAGCTGGCAGTACGGCGCCTGAACTTGTGTCTCATATATGGGCGGAATTAACCAGTGCTAGCTTGACACTGCAAGGACCTATCGGTTTGCATATTGCTCTGGTTGGGGATGCACTTTCCTCCTGGTCTTTGGTGCGTGACCGTTTTGGCGCTTCCATTCCGGCGCATACTTATCCGACCACAAGCGCCGCTCTTGCGGCAGCTTATGCGGATCTTGAGGGTGTTGCCGTATTACCTGCGCCTGGCGGCATGAATAATTGGTGGACTGCGCTGGGGTCGGGCGGTGCTATGTCCGGCATGCATATTTTGGCTGCTTTACCGCGTATTGGCAATTGGGATTGGCCTGTGGCAGTCGCCGTATCCAAAGCGGCTATAGAGCCGTCTGGCGATGACATTACTTTGGTTTGCGTGGAGGGTGGATCTGTGACTGCACCGCAAGCTTTCGCGCAAATTTTTGAAAAAGCCGGACTGAACGGAACATTGCGCGCCGAAATGAACGGCAAATTCCTCCATAGTGTGCTGGGATACTATACGGACGATAGCCCAGAAATCTCGCAAGTGTCCCAAAACGTGCATGCCGTGAAAGTCATTGGCGTGCTCCCATCGCCAATCCCGCTCCTTAAAGGGATATAAATGACTATCCAGCCTATATATAAAAACATCCTCATTGTCGGTGGTGGTCTTATTGGCTCGTCCCTTGCGCGTGCTTGTAAAGAATATGGTGCGGCATCTCAGGTGGTCATAGCAGATAAAGATGCTGCAGTACGCTCAGCCCTAAGAGCGCTTGACATATGCGACGCGGTCACAGCTAAAGCTGAGCCGTCAGATGCTGATTTGGTCATCCTCGCCGTGCCGCCGGGTGCTATTGTGGACACCGCCAAAGCTTTATTGCCCCAAATGCAGCCAGGAACAACTCTCACAGATGTTGGTTCTGTCAAAGCTGATATTGTTGAAAATATTGCCCCGCACTTACCAAGGACTATCACATTTATCGGTGGTCACCCTATTGCAGGCACGGAACAAAGCGGGCCAGAGGCTGGTTTTGCCAGCTTGTTCACCGACCGCTGGTGTATATTGACCCCTGACGATGCGGGCAGTGAAGCTGCCAAAACCCTTAAAGCATTTTGGCTGGCGCTTGGATCTCGCGTCGCATTTATGGATGCTAAACATCACGATTTGGTTTTGGCTACTACGTCCCATTTGCCCCATCTCATTGCTTATGCGCTTGTTGGCACGGCTACGGATATGGAGACGGTCACACGGGGCGAAGTGGTCAAATATTCGGCGGGCGGTTTTCGGGATTTTACCCGTATCGCCGCCTCAGACCCCGTCATGTGGCGCGATGTGTTCTTGCAAAATAAAGATGCGGTTCTGGACGTGCTTGGTCGCTATATTGAAGACTTAACGGCGCTAAAAAAAGCCGTTCGCTGGGGTGATGGGGAAACTTTATTAAAAGAATTTACAAAAACCCGTGACATAAGAAACCGCATAATCGACGCAGGCCAAGACAGCGCTGCCCCCAATTTTGGCAGGGATGTCCTTGGTGAGAAGACTGAAGATTAGGCTTATACTTATAAGCTACCTAAAACTCAAATATTGGAATAAAACCCATTTTTACTGTGCCGTTTTTTATGGTTAGGTCTATGGTTTTGCGACCCTCTTCATCGGTTTCGCGCATGGTGATGAGGGAGTTTATTGTGCCGGTATATTGTGCGGGAATGAGACCAGCAGCGGTGATGTTGTCGATAAGGGACTTTGCGTTTTTAATGCGGATTTGGATCGTGCCCTCGGGTTTGCCGTTTTTAAATGTAAGATCAAAATTTCCGACCATATCAGCATTGCCCCAAAGCACGGCCCAATGTTCTGCCTTGATACGTCCTGCGGCTGTTTGCCAGGCTTGCGCGCCACTGGCCTCTAGGAGTGGCCAATTGTCAATATTGGCATTCAGTTCAATCAAGGACAATTTGCGCCCTAATATATTGTCAATTATGGCCGGGATTTTTGGCGATAGGCGCAAGTCTTTGGCGCGTAGAGCGATATTTGCCACCGCATCTGTAACTTTGATATTGCCGTCCAAATGTTCAATTTTGGAAATGATAGGTGGTGTACCCACCAAGCTATTTAACTGCGCCCGTCCCATATCAAAGCGGGCTGATTTTAACGTGCCGCGCAGGGAGGCGACAGCGCGGGCTTCAATATTGGTGGGCGCAATTTCAAACCAGTAGCGTTCGCCAGCCCGTCCATGCATGTCAATACGCATTTGGCCTGTATGGCGAATATCCCAAGATAGCGGGGTTAAGGTAGCACTCCGCATTTGTAAATTTCCAGTTTTGATCGACCAGTTTTGCACTGGGCTGGGGGTGGAACTTCGAGGCGCGCGCACGGAAATATCTTGGGAAACGGCACTGATGCTAAAGGGAAAACCCTCTATTGTTAGTCCGCCGTGGGTGACTTCATAGCCTTGGGTTTCGAGATTTGCGATGCCCCCGATTAGACTTTTGACAAGTGCGCCGCGCAGGAATATCCAAAGCCCCATAGTCATGACCAAGAGCAATAACGCTAAAATAATCAGACGCGGTATGGTGATCAATCTATTCTCGGTTTTGCGCACAATCCCCCCTTTTAAATTTCCCTTCGGTTTCCTCATGACGTACCTAGTCGCTCGTCGTGTCTATCGCAAGCGGCGTTTTCAAAGTTTCTCTGTTTGGCCGTTTACCTGGTTCGCGGGCATAGCTGACCAATAATTTGCCGTATTCCCGCAAGAGCAGTTTGGCTTTGTCCCACCCCCCCCACCAAGGTGCATCATCTGAGTATTCGGTGACAACAG
>JALSHM010000095.1 GCA_026982235.1 Robiginitomaculum sp.
TGATTGGGACGCTGGCCGCGTTACCATGCGCACGGTCTTTGGCGGGCGGCGCATTGTTGATATGTTGGTGGGCGAGCAATTGCCCAGAATTTGTTAGGGGGCGGTATGCACGAAATGGGCATTATGAAAAGCGTCGTCTCGATAGTAGCCGAGCATGCCAAAGCGCAAAAAGTCAAACGTGTGCTGCTTGAAGTTGGTAAATTGTCAGCGGTCATGCCTGATGCTTTGCACTTTTGCTTTGATGTAATTGCCAAAGGCACTGTGCTTGAGGGCGCAAAACTAGAAATTATCGAAGTTATTGGGCAAGCTAAATGCCGTGCTTGCGGACAAGAAGTCGAGCTTCATCAAATCGTAACGGCGTGTGCTTGTGGCTCGCGTGATTTGGAACGCCTTTCGGGCGCAGAGCTTAATATCAAAGAAATGGAATTGGAGGCAGCATAATGTGCGGAACTTGCGGATGTCAGGACGGCAATAAAGCCACCGTCACAAATTTACAAACGGGTGAACACACCCATATTGATGCGGGCGGAAATATCACCACCCACACACATGACCATGATGACCATCATCACGACCATGACCATGCGCATGATCATCCTCACGACCACGACCATTCCCATGATCACGCACATACACACGCCAAAGCCCACGGCAATGTCGGCACCACCATCGCGCTAGAACAAGCCATCATGCAAAAAAATGACGCGCTGGCGGAGCGCAACCGCGCTTGGTTTGCGGGCCGCGAAATTCTGGCGCTTAATCTGGTTAGCTCGCCGGGTTCTGGTAAAACCACTATTTTGGAGCGCACCATCATAGATAATAAAAACAAGACCAATATCTATGTCATAGAAGGCGACCAGCAAACCGCCAATGATGCCCAGCGCATCAAGGATAGCGGCGCGCCAGCCGTACAGATAAATACCGGCACCGGCTGTCATTTGGAGGCGGATATGGTGATGGAAGGCGTTAAAACGCTCAAACCAAAACCCGGCTCGGTTATCATGATTGAAAATGTTGGCAATCTTGTCTGCCCGGCTTTGTTTGACCTCGGCGAGGCTGTCAAAGTCGCCATTTTATCTGTGACAGAAGGCGAAGATAAACCGATTAAATATCCGCATATGTTTCAAGCGTCAGATGTGATGCTGCTCAATAAAATAGACCTACTACCGCATCTGAATTTTGATGTTGAAAAATGCCTCGACTATGCGCGGCAAGTCAATCCGCACATCAAAATCATCCAACTTTCGGCCAAAACCGGAGAGGGCATGGATGAGTGGTATGACTGGCTCAAAGCCCAAAGCGCCAAAGCCAGTGAACAAGCCTTTGAATAAGGAGACGCTCATATGATCTCCATCCTGTTTTTCGGGTTTTTGCTCGGTATGCGCCACGCCGTCGAGGCTGACCATATTGCGGCTGTGACCTCTTTGGCGACAAAAACCATCTCTGCACGCCAAGGCGTCCGTCAGGGCATGGCTTGGGGCTTGGGACATACGCTCACCCTGTTTCTATTCGGATCACTTGTTTTGTTTGCCGTCAATATTATTCCAGATAAAATTGTCAACGGCCTTGAATTTGCGGTGGGCCTCATGCTGATTGCTTTGGGCATAGACGTTCTGCGTCGCCTCTATAAAGAGCGCGTCCACTTTCATGCGCATACGCACGGCGTAGAAAAAACCCACTTTCACGCCCACTCCCATAAGGGCGAAAACAAGCGCAGTCACAATCCGTCTGCCCATAAACATGAGCATGCGCCGGGCTTCCCCATAAGGGCCTTACTGGTCGGCCTCATGCACGGCATGGCCGGATCTGCGGCATTGATAATCCTGACCTTGCAAACCCTGACTTCCCCTTGGCTTGGCCTTGTCTATATCGCTATATTCGGCATTGGTTCAATCGCAGGCATGGGTTTGTTCTCGCTGGTTATTGTCATCCCCTTGCGAGCGGCGCGCCATATGACATGGCTTTATAACGGCCTGCAAGCAACAGTGGGCATGGGCACTGTAGCGCTAGGGGTGCTGACTTTGGTTCACACAACAACGGTTTAAACAAGGTGCATTATTTATGCTTGGCACGAATGCGCCGCACAATATACCAGACCGTAAAGATGGCTATGGGGACAGAGATCGCCGTTAATCTTGCCGGGCTGATGAAATCGTCAATCCCCAGTCCCTTGGCCATATACGCCAAAAGCCCAACCACATAATAACTGACCGCAGCAATAGACAAGCCCTCTACGGTGGATTGCAGTCTAAATTGCATGAGTGCGCGCTCGTTCATGCTGTCCAAAACTTCATGGCTTTGCACCTGCATCTGGATGTCTACTTTTGTGCGTAAAAGCCCGGTTGATCTGTCGAGTTTGTCCCCGGCATTTTTTATGCGGTGTTCGATATTTTCACAGGTACGCATGGCAGGGGCCAGACGCTTTGCCAGAAACTCTTCTATTTTGGATAATTTGGAATGCCTTGTTCGTTCAGGCGCTTTAGCCTTGCGTTGACAAGGCTGTAATAGGCGCGTGTAGCCGAGAAACGGTATTGGCTAGACGCAGACAGATTGGCAAGATCAGCAGAAATATCCGTGATTTCATCAAGGGTTTGCCGCGTTGTATCAAGATCGGTTTTATCATTTATCTGCCCGGTCAGGTGAACAAGCTGTTTCTCTATGGAAGCGATTTTCGGCAAAACTGTTTTAAGCCGCTCAAACCCGTAAAGCGACATAACGCGGTAAGTTTCAATCTCCAAAAGCCTACGCACCAATATGCCGCTGTTTTTGGCGTCGAGACCATTGTTTTGCACTGTGTATTTTGTCGAGCCAAATTCGTCTTGGCGAAAATCGACAATCACAAGAGCGCGGTCGTCTTTGACCGTGGACATACAAATACTATTAGTGTCGCAGCCTTTTAAATCAGGTTTTTTGTCTGCGCCTTTACTTTTAATCAGGTCTATATGTACGGCAGAAATAAGAGCGTGGTTGTCCGACATGAGACCCTGGATATGTTGATCCGCCAACACCCACAATTTTCCGTGTGCGCTATTTGAACGAGGGCAATCCCAAGTGAGGGTAATAAATTCGGTATGACGTTCCCATGTCAGGACAACCCCATCCAAAGATACCATATGATGTCGTGAGCCAATGTTTGGGGCTATAAAATTATGGGTTTCACACCAGGCCGAAAACGCATCCAAATCCGCTTGCGCATTCGTGGACGGCTTGCACAAAAAGTGTCCTTTTATGAAAGAGAGAAACATCTAACCTATTGTATTATATAGGGTTAATACTTGCAAGAGGCTCCTGCTTGCGGAGCCACTTTTTTTATTCTTGCTAAATTTATTTTGGGTCTGTCGCCTTGGCTATTGCCTCAAAAACAACTTCTGCGTGGCCAATATGGTTGGTCAAGAACAGGACAAGTTTGATATTGAGCCGCATGCTTTCTTGCGAGGACAGTCCTGAATGAGCATTTATAAGAGCCTCATACACATCATCACATCTTAGCAAATTAGCTTTTGTATTCAATTTTATAACAGGTTTCATATTAGGATCCCCCTTGTGCTATAGCACGTGAAAAGCCTTTTTTAATGTCGCTTTCGTGTGCGTGCGCCCACCTTGCCGCTACGATTTTATCTGGTCGGATGAGATAGCTTGTGCCTGCTCCGTAGCGTTTAAGCGCAAGGTTGCTCCCAGCTAAGGTCAGTGTTGCCAGGTTTGTGCTCGGTGGCTTGTCGCCAAAATGTAGCAAGGTGAATTCATCACCCAGACTTTCTAACAGCCAACCGTCTTTTCCGTTCACTGTAATTGGAGCATCTACACACACATGCCCTGGTTTGGGGCCGACTGGAAATTCGTCACTGTCTGGGGTTGATAAGGGACTGTCATGGTAAGGGGTGGGCGTGGACAAGCGGCCTGAATTAACTAATGGTCTAGCGAATTCATATGTATTTGCCAGTTCCAGAGCCGCGTCGCGAAATGCAGTAGAAACTTCCGATTTGGGCGTGATAAAATCCGTCGATCGGGTTGAGTTTAAAATGTTTTCATCTGCGCCTTGGGTACGCTCAATATTATAACTTTCCAGCAGGCTTTCGGGCGCCTGTTTGTGTAAAATCATATCCAGCTTCCAAGCCAGGTTTTGCGTATCGGGCAGGCCACTATTAGCCCCGCGCGCTCCGAATGGGCTGACTTGATGGGCAGCATCACCGGCGAAAATCACCCGCCCGTGAACAAACCGCGCCATACGGCGGCACTGGAATGTGTAGATACTCATCCAATCTTCTTCGTATTCAATATCTTCGCCGAGCAGGCCTTTAATAAAGGGCGCTACATTTTCGGACTTGATAGCTTCCGCCCGATCCACATCCCAACCAAGTTGAAAATCAAGCCGCCAGATGTCGTCTGGCTGTTTGTGTAACAATGCTGTGCGACCCTTGTTAAAGGGTGGGTCAAACCAGAACCAGCGCTCGGACGGGCGGCTTTGTTTAAATTTTACATCGGCAATCAAGAAGCTGTCTTCGAATATTCGCCCTTCAAAATCCAGCCCCATCAACTCGCGAATAGTCGATTTTGAACCATCGCACGCCAGTACATAATCTGTCTCAAGCCTGTAATCACCGTCGTGGGTTGCGATCGTTAAGGTCGCGCCGTTCTCGTCGTGCGCCATATTGCTCACTGCA
>JALSHM010000096.1 GCA_026982235.1 Robiginitomaculum sp.
TTTGCTGGGTCTTATCCGTGCGCTGGGCAAGAAACCGTAGCCACAGATATTGCCCGACATTGGTATCTTGGTACTCGTCCACCAAAAGATATTTGAATTTGTTTTGGTACTTGGCCAGCACGTCGGGATAGTTTTGAAATATTGTCAGATTGTGCAAAAGCAGATCACCAAAATCACAGGCGTTCAGGGTCTTGAGACGGCTTTGATATATCCGGTACAATTTGGCGCCCCGTCCCTCCGCGAACCCGTAACCGTCCCCTGCGGATAATTTCTCCGGTGTCTTGCCTTTGTTTTTCCAGCCATCAATTAAATTCGCCAAATGGCGCGGTGTCCAGCGTTTTTCGTCTATGTCTTCGGCTTTCAATATTTGCTTCAACAGCCTTAATTGATCGTCCGTATCCAATATGGTGAAGCTGGATTTAAGACCGACCAGCTCGGCGTGGATGCGCAATATTTTAGCGGCAACCGAATGAAATGTGCCGAGCCACGGTAGACCTTCGACCTCTGCGCCGATTAGAGAACTTACCCGTTCACGCATTTCCCGCGCCGCTTTATTGGTAAAGGTCACACATAATATTTGCGACGGAAACGCTTTGCCCTGCGCCAAAATATGGGCGAAGCGCGTGGTCAATACCCGTGTCTTGCCCGTACCCGCCCCGGCGAGCACAAGTAATGGCCCGTCAATGGTTTCCACCGCCACACGCTGTTCAGGGTTCAAGCCGTCCAGATAGGGCGAATTGCTCACAGGGTGTACGCCCTGCATAGCTCTTTCAGATATAGGTCTAGAATCAAAGTCAGTCATAGTGCGGAACATAAGGCAAACAAATGGGGAAGCAATTATATTTTGACATCTCTATTCAGGCGGCGTTGTTTGTGCCCAACACTCCAGTTTCTCGAACGGCTCTAGCCATTTAGCCAGCTTTGGCATGTGATCGCGCCACTGCATATCGCTCGCGCGGAAATCTACATAACCGAGGGCGCAAGCAATAGCCAGATTGCCAAATTCCCACGGCTCACCAAGTTCGTCCGTGATAGTTTCCAAATGTTGCAAAGCGCGGACGGTGGCGTTCTCTTGGCGCATAGCCCAGAAATCCCACCATTGTTCTTGGGGGCGAATACGCTCCATGCGAAATGCGAGCACCGCATCAATGATGCCGTCCCCCAGCGCATGCAAAGTCTTCTGCCGCCAATGGGCTTTGCTCTTACGAGGCAGCCACGGTTTATCAAGGGCATCCAGATATTCACAAATCACCGGACTGTCATAAATCGCCGTGTCCCCAACCACCAAAGCCGGAACCTTGCCGAGCGGATTGGCCGTGTGCAAAATATCATCATCATCAAAAGGCACCGTCGCAACTTCTTCAACGTCCAAACCTTTTTCGAGGATAAGAATGCGTACTTTGCGGGAATACGGTGATGTAGGGGAATGTATGAGTTTCATGTTTTCTAGCCTATACATCAATCAATATATTTTAAGTATTCTTCTCGAACGTCACTATCTATTTCAACGCCTATATTACCACCGTAAAGTCGATCATGGCAGTCTTTACGTGGGCCGGAAATCCAATATTGGTCTCTAGTTTCGACGTCAAAATAATTTGCTTTGTAACCACGCCCTTTTAGTCCTCTGAACTTCATACCGCGATAATATAGTGTTTTCCCAGTTTTAGAAAAAAACACACGCCCAATTCTTGCTGCCCCTTCTAGTCCTTCTGATTTATCTTCAATATACATAATACGAGAACGCGACAATTTGAATTCTGCGGGCAAAGCTTCATCATCATCAATTTTTATTTGATCGTAATTTATATATTTATCCTTGCTCACGCGTCTGCCACCTCAACCGGAACAATCGTCACGCTTTCACCGCAGCCACAAGCATCGGTCTGGTTCGGGTTTCTGAACACGAATTTTGAGTGTAGGGTTTCGGTCTCAAAATCTACGACTGAGCCGAGCAGGAACAGGACCGCTTTGGCATCGACAACGATTTTGACGCCGTTGTCCTCGACCACTTCGTCAAACTTTTCGATCTCGTCCACATATTCCATCAGATATTCCATGCCCGCGCAACCACCGTTAGTGACACCAACGCGCAGATAACCTTGGTCTCTCTCAGAGAGGATTTCGCGCACACGGGCAGCGGCCTCGTCGGTCAAAGTTACGAGTTTTGGTATTTGTCTTTTTTTAATTTCTACCATAATTTCCTCAAGAAAAATATTTTTTATACGATGTTATAAAGTTGAAGATACGCGTTAAATTTCTCAATCCCATCCCCTCACCACGCTGTCGCGCGCCTCTCCCCAAAGGAGAGGCTAGGTTTGCCGAGCCCACACCGTTTATCCGAAAATATGATGATAGTCGAGCCAACGTCTCCTCTCCCATAGGGAGAGGAACAAGGTGAGGGGATGGGATGTTAGTAGTCTGCAACATATTCACCTCAAAACATATTCAATTCGAGCCGCGCTTCGTCGCTCATTAGGTCCGGGGTCCAAGGTGGTTCAAACACCATGTCGACCTCTACTTTAACCACACCGTCAATCATGATACAGGCGTCGTGTACCCAAATTGGCATTTCTCCGGCTACGGGGCAACCCGGCGCGGTCAAGGTCATATCTACTTTCAGAACCCAGTCGTCCTCAAGTTCGACCTTGTAGATCAAACCTAGTTCGTAAATGTCCACCGGGATTTCCGGGTCGTAGACGGTTTTGATCTGGGAGATCACTTCTGCTGTCACCCGCTCGATGTCTTTGTTGGTAGGTTTCTCGGTTGGCGCAGCGGGCGCAACGTCAATCACGTCGCGTTCTGGTTCAATGTCTGTTTTCATATTTTCTGTCATGGTCTTACCTATATAGTTCTTTATTTTAGGATAAAAAGGTGCGGGCTTTGTTGACAGCAGCAATCAGACGATCAACTTCGTCCTCTGTGTTGTAAACGGCGAAACTGGCACGGGCGGTTGAATGGACACCAAAGCTATCCATCAAGGGTTGGGTGCAGTGCATACCGGCGCGAATAGCCACGCCGTATTTGTCCAGGATTTGCGCGATGTCGTGGGCGTGTGCGCCCTCCAAAGTAAAGGACAGCACCGCGCCTTTATTAGGTGCGTCCCCAATTAAACGAAATGCATTGACTTCGCGCAGCCCAGCCAACGCTCGGTCATAGAGTTTCATCTCGTGGGCTTCTATTTCGGCGCGGTCAAACCTAGATAGCCAGTCTATGGCCGCACCGAATCCAATAGCTTCGATAATCGGCGGTGTGCCCGCTTCAAATTTATGGGGGATGTCGGCATAGGTGATACGGTCTTCGAATACGTCGGCGATCATTTCGCCGCCGCCGTTAAACGGTTGCAAACGCTCCAGCATTTCGCGTTTTCCGTACAGTGCGCCAATGCCCGTCGGGCCGTATAATTTATGCCCGGTCATTGCATAAAAATCTGCATCAATATCCAAAACGTCAACGGTCATATGTACGGCAGCTTGGGTGCCGTCGACCACGAAAATACAGTCGTGATCATGAGCAGTTTTTCCCATATCGCGGACGGGGTTAATTGTCCCCGTCACATTGGACATATGCACGACCGAGACGATTTTTGTGCGCTTGCTGAAAAGGGATTTATAAGCGTCTAAATCCAGTGTGCCGTCTTCTAGAACGGGAACCCACTTAATCACCGCCCCAAACCGTTCGCGCAAGAAATGCCACGGCACGATGTTGGAATGGTGCTCCATCTTGGTGATGATAATTTCGTCGCCGGGTTTTATCTCACCCATCAAACCGTAAGCCACCATGTTGAGGGCTTCGGTGGCACCTTTGGTAAAGATGATTTCATTGGCTTCTGCCGCGCCTAAAAACTTGGCGACCTTGCCTCGTGCGCCTTCGAACGCTTCGGTGGTTTCGTTGGCCATAGTGTGCAGGCCCCGGTGCACATTGGCGTAAGAATACTCCATCTGGCCTTGCATAACTTGCATCACCGCTTCGGGTTTTTGCGCGCTGGCCGCATTGTCCAGGTAGGCCAAATTATGACCATTAATTTGGCGCTTCAAGATTGGAAACTCGGCGCGGACTTTTTGGACATCAAAGGTCATGAATTTTGCTCTAACCAATCCGTGATACGGGACATAAAATCAGAGTTATCCGCCATACCGTCAAACGCCTCAGCGACAAATGCCTCCGTTAAAAGCGCACGGGCTTGCCGTAGAGGAATGCCCCGTTGGCGCATATAAAACAGCGCACTTTCGTCGAGCGCCCCAACCGTATTACCGTGAGCACAAGCCACATCATCGGCGTAAATCTCTAGCTCAGGCTTAGCGCGAATTTGGCAAGTGTCCGACAGCATCATCGCGTCGTGGCGCATTTCCGCATCCGTGAACTGCGCAGGCGAGCGCACATGAAATTTGCCTTGGAACACCCCTCGGGCTTTGCCCGCCACAACGCCTTTGACGCTCTGGCGGATATGGGCGCTCTGGGCACCTAAATCTATGTAGGAAGTCATATCGCAATGGCGTTTATCGTTCAGGAGATAAGCGCCGTGGATTTCCGCTTTTAAATTCTCACCGAGCGACGCAATCCGGGTCTCGAACCGCGTGAGGCCACCGCCAAAACTTAGTGTGTGCTGCGTAATTT
>JALSHM010000097.1 GCA_026982235.1 Robiginitomaculum sp.
CCAAGAAACTATGCCTCTAGAGGACTTTAATGAACATGGGTTTAGCGGTACAAATGGCCGCCCTAGTTTTGATGATTTAATCACAAAATTAGAAGCGCTTGATTATTACCAAGAATTATTCCGGTTTGCGTTTTTGGATACTGAAATTACAGAAGAGCGTCTACAGCTCGCACTTGCGCAATTCACCAAAAGTATTGTCTCATTTGACAGCAAATATGACACGGGACGGGCGCAGGTTGCCAATGAAGGGGATGCTTTTCCGAATTTCACCGCAGAAGAAAATGCGGGCAAAGCTCTATTTAATACACCGCCGCCGCGCGGTGGCGCTGGGTGTTTCATGTGCCATAACCCGCCGGAGTTTGATATATCTCCAAATGTCAACGGACATAATGGTATTGTGGCTGAAGCCTCTGACCCCATACTTAGTGATTTCACCAATACGCGGGCACCAACATTGCGGGATATTATGAAAACCAATGGGGGTCTTAATGGTCAACTTATGCATAATGGAAGCAAAACGACTCTTCGTAGTGTTATTGACCATTATAATAATATTCCTGTGCCAGCAACAGAGCCTGCGCGAACGGATTTTCTAAATAATATTGACCGACGACTTTTACGGATGTCTGCTACGCCACCAAGTTTGAATTTGAGCGAAGCCGAAAAAGACCAATTAGAAGCCTTTTTACAGACTCTAAGCGGTACGAATGTTTATGTAGACCCGAAATGGAGCAATCCATTTTAAAGCGGACAAAGTCACAAAATTGATCCTATTGTAGGATGCCTTGAATAAAAAGGATGCTCTAAAACCCTAGCAGATAGGCGGCATATCCAAATAAGCATGTTTTTATATTACGCGTTCTACCATCATTTTCTTGACCTCGGCGATGGCTTTCGCTGGATTTAGGCCTTTGGGGCAGACATTGGTGCAGTTCATGATGGTGTGACAGCGATAGAGACGGAACGGGTCTTCCAATTCGTCGAGCCGTTCACCCGTCGCCTCGTCGCGGCTATCAATGAGCCAACGATAAGCCTGTAGTAAAACCGCAGGGCCAAGATATTTGTCGCCATTCCACCAATAACTTGGGCAAGAGGTGGAGCAAGAGGCGCATAAAATACATTCATATAGCCCGTCCAATTTATCCCGGTCTTGTTCGCTTTGCCGCCATTCTTTTTCTGGCGTTGGCGATGTTGTATGTAGCCAAGGCTCGATTGAGGCATATTGGGCATAAAAATTGGAAAGATCCGGCACAAGGTCGCGCACCACAGGCAAATGTGGCAGGGGCGAAATGGTTATTGTGCCGCCTTTAAATTCATCAATACCTTTGGTGCAGGCCAAAGTATTGCGCCCACCAATATTCATAGCGCAAGACCCGCACACACCTTCGCGACAAGAACGCCTAAAGGCCAATGTCGGATCGATTTCATTTTTAATCTTTAGCAGTGCATCCAAGACCATCGGCCCGCAATCATCCAGGTCGATCGTATAGCTATCCCATGTGGGGTTTTCACCGTCGTCCGGGCTATAGCGATAGACTTTAAATGTTTTGGTGGAGCCTGATGCGCCAGAAAGTGGCCAAGACTTACCTTTGCCAATCTTGGAATTTTTCGGCAGTGCCAATTCAACCATGATAGTCTCCAATTGATTTGATTAGCTTATAGGCCGCAAATGTTAGTGCGGGCAAGATTTAATAAGGCCCGCAGCGCATTTTTGTAGACTTGCATTTATTAAAGCTTTTGCCATAAAGGGCCATGAAAAATTTTCGCACAGTTTCGGATATTCGTATTGAACGCGGTGGAGCGGCCAAACTCGATGCGCATATTGACGGTTTGTGTGCCAATAAGCGCGTGTTTATCGTCACCGATGCGGGCGTGCATGCTTTGGGTTTGCTGGACGGTGCCAAGGCGGCTTTGCGCGGCGCTGGTTATAGGGTAGAAATTTTTGACCAAGTCGTTGCCGACCCGCCCGAAGCAGTCGTCCTTAGGGGTGCCGGGTGGGCGCGGGATTTCAAAGCCGGATTGGTGCTGGGCTTTGGCGGTGGTTCGCCCATGGACACGGCCAAGGTCATCGCCCTATTGGCTGGATCTGACCAGCCCATAACCGAAATGTATGGTGTTGGTCTGGCAATGGGGCCGCGTTTACCGCTCATGCTGATACCAACGACTGCGGGCACAGGTTCCGAAGTGACAAATGTCGCAATACTGACCACAGGCGAGACCGAAAAACAAGGTATTGTTGCCAATGCGCTCTATGCCGACCGGGTGTTACTAGACGCAAAATTGACAACTGGTCTACCTAAAATGACCACTGCCGCTACGGGCATTGACGCTATGGTTCACGCTATAGAGGCTTATACATCATTGCCCCAAAAAAACCCGTTATCTGATGCATTGGCGCTCAGTGCATTGACCAAATTACGCGGTGCTATTGAAGATGTGTGCAAAGACGGACAAGACATAGAGGCACGGGAAAATATGCTCATCGGTGCCATGCTGGCTGGGCAAGCCTTTTCCAATGCGCCGTGTGCCGCCGTCCATGCCCTGGCCTATCCGCTGGGTGGGTTTTTCCATGTGCCCCACGGATTGTCCAATGCTTTGGTTTTAACGGGTGTAATGGATTATAATCTGCCCAAGGCCGACGGGCTGTACGGGGAAATAGCCGACCATTTGCGGCTCGGCAATTCTGGCGCGATATTGATTGACGAAATGCAGCGTATCAAACATGCCACCGGCGTGCCGCAAACATTGTCGGCGGTGGATATACCAGACAGCGCCATAGCCATGATGGCCGACGATGCCATGACAAAGACCCGATTACTCATCAATAATCCGCGACAAATGACTTTGGCGGCAACCATAAAAATTTACGAAGATATTGCCTGATGCCCCGCGCCCCAAAAGACGCCTATAAATATTTTATAGACATCCAGACCCGCTGGAACGACAATGATATGTATGGCCATGTCAACAATGCGGTCTATTATACTTGGTTCGATACACTGGTGAATAATTTCCTGATCGAGAACGATTTGCTCGATCCGCAAGCAAGCCAGCAAATCGGCTTAGTGGTGGACACGGCCTGCCAATATTATGCGCCTCTGTCCTACCCGCAAACCATACAAGCCGGACTACGCGCCGCTAAAATAGGTACATCCAGTGTGCGCTACGAAATCGGCTTGTTTAAGGAAGGCGCGGACACGCCCTGTGCGCAAGGCCATTTTGTCCATGTCTATGTAGACGCAAAAACCCGCAAACCCAAGCCTATTAGTAAAACCATGCGGGGGCGTCTTGAGACGATTTGCTAACCATGCCTATCATAAGTCAATGCCATAAATACGTCTTCTAGGTCGGGTTCTTCTGTGCGCAGATCGTCAATCGTTATATTGGCTGCGCTGAGGCGGTCAAGCAGTTCAGGGATTTTGGTTTTTGTGGTGCGGTAAGTGATGGCAAGCGTGCCGTCCTCGCGTATTTCACTGGCAAAGCCGCCGAGAGTTTTGGGCGTAGCAGTAAGTTTTGCCCCCGGTGTTATCACCAAAGTTTTCTGGTCGAGCCGCCCCATCAATGTGTCTTTATCCTCATTAGCGGTAATCTCGCCGTTGTGAATAATGGCTATTTTGTCACACAAAGCTTCGGCTTCTTCCAGATAATGTGTGGTCAAAATAACCGTTGTGCCTTTGTTATGGAGTTCGCGCACATAGTCCCATAATTGGCGGCGCAGCTCAATATCTACGCCTGCAGTTGGTTCGTCCAATATCAGCACGGGCGGGGTATGGACGAGGGCTTTGGCAATCAATAGTCGGCGCTTCATACCGCCCGAAAGCTGCCGTACATAGGCGTCGCGTTTATCGGCGAGGCCGAGAGCTTCGAGGATTTCGTCTGTACGGCGCTGGTTCTTGGGGACGCCGTAATATCCGGCCTGGTTTTCTAGAGCTTGATAGGGGGTGAAAAACACATCCATAGATATTTCTTGTAAGACCACCCCGATGGACGCGCGGGCTTGGCGGGTTTGGGTTTCAATATCATAGCCGTTAATTTTGGCCGTACCTGCAGATTTCACCACCAGCCCGGCAAGGATATTGATAATGGTCGATTTCCCTGCACCATTAGGGCCAAGCAGGCCAAAGATAGAGCCGCGCGGCACGACCAAATCAACACCTTTTAGCGCTTGTTTGGCTGGAGATTTGCGGGTTTTCTTATAGGTCTTTTTCAGGCCAGAAATTTCGATGGCGGGCGGTGATTTTGTCATGACATATTTCTTTATCGGCTATCAGGTCTGCATTGACCTTGTGACGTGTCTGAAATAGATAGGGACTAAGCAATCTCTGTGCAACAGCTATTGGAGCGAACATGGCCAAAAACGCAACAACAATCCGTGAGCCGGAAACTGTCGTGGTTCACACCCACAAAGTATCCTGCGATGGCGGTGGTGGCGCAAGCGGACACCCCAAAGTGTTTATAGAGCTAGGCCAAGCAGGCGAAGCCCACTGCAAATATTGCGGCAAACATTTCGTGTATAAGGCTTAGAATAACAATTACCGCAGACTCTAAGTTGTTGTGTTTACTTGGGCTTATATAACCTAACCCCCGGAGGTGAAGCTGTATTTTCTTATATAGCC
>JALSHM010000098.1 GCA_026982235.1 Robiginitomaculum sp.
ATACTAGCCCCGGCCTGCACCGCCGCCTGCGCCACTGCTGGTCTGCGCGTATCTATGGAAATATCTGCGTCAATACCAGCAAGCGCCTCTATCACAGGCATGACCCGCGCCAATTCTTCGGCTTCCTCCACAACATTCGCCCCAGGTCGTGTACTCTCACCGCCAATGTCGATTATATCCGCACCAGCCCGCACCATGGCGTGCGCCCGTGCCACCGCCTGATCAACCCCATCAAACTGCCCACCATCCGAGTGCGCAGCCTGCCTCTGGTAAAAACTATCCGGCGTGACATTCAATATGCCCATGATTTTTGGCGGTTTGAGCATCAGCTTCTTTCAAACTAAACGTGAATATTTTCCCCATTACTGTCATCCCGGGCTTGACCCGGGACCTCGTAGCTTAGTCTAAACATTGAGATCCCGAATCTGCGCCGCAAGAGCAGCTTGTCCGGGATGACAAATGAGGGTAAGTTTAATATCATACCGGCCTCACAACAAACGCTTACCCTACCCCTCCGGCTGTGGCTTATCGCCTAAGGGCTTGGGCTTTGGCTTGGTGGTTGGGATAGCTGATAGGCCGGGCTTGCCGCTATCATTATCAAAATCCGGACGTTTTGGTTTGATATTGTCCGACAGCAAGTTTTTAATCTCGTCGCCCGACAGGGTTTCATATTCCAACAAGGCTTCGGATAAGCGTATCCAGTCTTTCTTCTTTTTCTTGAGAATTTCTGTGGCCTTTTCATGGGCTTCGGTGACGAAACGCTTAATCTCGTCTTCAATCAACCGGGCGGTTTCCGGCGATATGGCAGAGCCGCGCCCAATGCCGGGCATGAAGCTATCCACATCCGTATTCTTATAAGCAATCGGCCCGACCTTATCAGACAAACCCCATTCAGTTACCATAGCGCGGGCGATACGGGTGACATGTTCAATATCAGAAGAAGCACCAGAAGTGACTTTGTCATAGCCGAATTTAAGCTCTTCCGCCGCACGCCCGCCCATGGCCATAGCCATATTGGCCAGCATTTGCTCGCGGCTTTGTGAAATTTGGTCACGTTCCGGCAAATATTGCACCATGCCGAGCGCCCGCCCACGAGGAATAATCGTCGCTTTATGAATGGGGTGAGCGCCGGGCATATTCAGCCCGACAATCGCATGACCAGCTTCATGGTATGCGGTATTAGCCCGTTCTTCTTCGGTCATAGACAAGGAGCGCCGCTCTGCGCCCATCAGGACTTTATCGCGGGCGTCTTCGAACTCGCGCATGGTGACTTTGCGTTTATTGCGCCTGGCCGCCAATAAGGCCGCTTCATTGACCAGATTGGCCAGATCGGCACCGGACATGCCGGGCGTGCCGCGCGCGATATATTTATTATCAACATCTTGCGCCGTAGGGACTTTTTTCATATGCACCGCAATAATTTTTTCGCGCCCTAAAATATCAGGGAGTGGTACTTCGATTTGGCGGTCAAAACGTCCCGGGCGCAAAAGGGCTTTATCCAAAACATCGGGGCGGTTGGTGGCGGCGATAATGATCACGCCCTCTTGGCCATCAAAGCCGTCCATCTCGACCAAGAGTTGGTTCAGAGTCTGCTCGCGTTCTTCGTGACCGCCGGATGTGCCCACACCCCTATGGCGACCAACCGCATCAATTTCGTCGATAAAGATAATACAAGGCGCACTTTTGCGGGCTTGTTCAAACATATCGCGGACACGCGACGCACCGACACCAACAAACATTTCCACAAAGTCGGATCCAGAAATGGTAAAGAACGGCACGCCCGCCTCGCCCGCCACCGCTTTGGCCAGCAAAGTTTTACCCGTCCCCGGAGGTCCAATCAATAAGGCGCCCGTGGGGATTTTCGCGCCGAGGCGCTGAAACTTGGTTGGGTCTTGTAGAAATTCGATGACTTCTTGTAGGTCTTCCTTGGCGTTTTCCACGCCCGCAACATCGTCAAATGTCACCTTGCCTTGGTCTTCGGTTAGCATTTTTGCCCGCGATTTGCCGAAACTCATCGCCCCGCCCTTACCACCGCCCTGCATAGAGCGCATGAACCAAATGGCGATACCAATGAATAGTATGAATGGTAGAACACTGAACAAAAATTGCGCCATCAAGCTAGTTTGCTTGATTGGATTGGTATCATAAGTAACATTCAACTCATCAAATTTTTGCAACAATTCCCCGGTAATTGGCACATTGGATGTAAACTCTTTGCCGTCTGTGGTCTTGCCTGTAATCGTATCACTTTGCACATCGACTTTAAAATCATCAATATTTCCAGCCTCTACCGCGCTCATAAATTCAGACGTGGTCATAGCTTCAGGTGCCGCAGGCTTCATAGCGTTTTGCGAGACGGTAATCATGACCATAAACATGACGATAATAATGGTCCAGAGGGCGAAATTGCGCATTTGCATAATATAAATCCTTTAGGCGTGGCCAAAAACGACCATAGCTCTTGAACCATACTATATAGGGACAAGAAAACCAAAGGTTAAGAGCGAAACGCAAGTTTTATCTGTTTTATTCGCCTAATAATGCCTGCAATCTCTGCGAGGCCAAGGCGCGCGCGTGAAAACCATGTGTGTTAGCTGCGAAATCGACGAACGGGATATAGGCTATCTTACCTGCGCGGATAAAAACCGGTAGCCCACCGCGCACGGGTTCGGGTATGGTCGCCAGTAATTGTTTGCGGCTCTCACCCAGCCCCTCCAACCAATTCCCGAGTGCATCGACCACTACATCGTCTTGGCGAGTGGACACGGTAAAGCGCCCATCCCAAACTTGCAATTGTTCCGGAGGTAAACGAAGCGGACTTTGTGCAAGTACATCTTTTCGCCCAAGCAAAACGCCTAAATCCCGAACACATAAGACGCCGTCCTTGCTCGGTAACAACCTAACACCGCCGAGAGTGGCTCCGCTAAAATCTTGTGCTCTTATTCGCCGCGCTAAATTCATACGTTTCTCAGTGCCGGGCGGCAATGCTTCGCCGGAAATGACAGGCAGTAAATACTTAAGCGCCTCTGCTATTTGCCCCTGCCCTGCCGTGTTAAATCCGGGCAACAACGTGGCACCACCCCAATCATAGAATTTCACCGCCCGTCGGATAAAGGCCAAGATTTGTTGGCGCTCAGCGGACAGAACTTCTGTTGCCGCCTTAGATATGGTCAGAAGATTTTTCCGCTCGCTTGGGTGCTTGGTCAAATAATCACGAGCACGAATGCGGGCGAATGAACGGTTTTCATTAGACGGGTCGTCAATCCACGGCAAACCATTGTTTTTATTATATAACCGCAACTCTTCGCGCCCACAATCCAGCATTGGACGCAGGATTGTCACGCCTTGCAAAGCGGGCCAAATTGGTGCCGTGTTACGGCATTTGATACCCGCCAAGCCACGCCAGCCACTGCCCGCACCTTGGCGCATCAATACGGTTTCCGCTTGGTCGTCATGGTTATGGCCAAGAAATAAATTTTCAATGCCTTGTTCCCGACACGCATCGCCAAGTAATTGATAGCGGGCATTGCGGGCTTTTTCTTGAATACCTGTAGTTGGAATACCTTCTGGCCATTGGCATGTAAGTATCTTTGTTTGGGCACCCATTGCCAAAGCCCGTTTTTCTGCCAGCTTTGCCTCTTTGTCTGAACCACTGCGTAAAGCATGGTCAACAATAAACGCATATACATGGCCACTATCAGACCATTTTAACATGAGCGCTAGCAAAGCGGTACTGTCACCTCCGCCTGAATATGCGACGCCTATATTATGGCCAGGTGTGAAACCCCAAGCGTTTAATTTAGCAAAAACCTGTGCTTCAACATTTGCGCTATCTACAGCCGGCACGGATTTTCTCGGTGCGGGCTTTTGCCTTTACTGCGGGAACGGCATTGGGATATTGCGCGGGGAAACTGGCTAAGGTTTGGCAAGCCATGTCGTTCTTGCCCAATGCGCGCGCCGTGGCGGCCAATTTCACCATGGCTTCAGGGGCATAATCGCCCTTGGGCGCAGCGCGCATGGAGGCAATATAAGCATCCGCCGCATCTGAAAAGCCGGACTTGGCATAATAGGTCTCGCCGAGCCAAAAATATACATCGCCACGATCCTGCGCATCTGGGTTTAAATCCAAATATTGCTTGAACGCGCTTTGTGCGCCAGTAAAATCACCCTCATTGAGGCGGTCTTGGCCAATTTGCGCCAGTTGCGTAATATCATTATTGGCATTATTTGCCGTATCAGGCGTGTCGCTGATAATGGTCGGTGGCGGCGGAAAGCTTGAACCACCCGCATAAATACCGCCAGCCTTTGTCCCACCATAAACAATAGGGTCAGAAGAATTGACCACTGGCGCACGTGGTTGCGGTGCGACAGTCGTCTGCGCCAAATGGGCACGCATGTCTTCGGCGGTTTTTTGCATATCGGCAATTTGACTGGCCAGCGCCTGCACCTGCTCTTGAAGCTGCCCGTTCTCATAGCGTAACTGTTCAACCTCCCCCGTCATAGAGCGCTGGGAGGTTTCCAGCGCGTCCATGCGTTGCATCAAACGCTCTGCTGCAGGGTCACCCGTCAACATACGACTTTCAAGAGAACT
>JALSHM010000099.1 GCA_026982235.1 Robiginitomaculum sp.
CGAGATGGCGAGGTGCCTATGCAAAAAATGGTTCGCTTTCGCACATTGGGTTGTTACCCGCTTACGGGTGCGGTGGAAAGTCCCGCCGCGACTTTGCCAGAGATCATCCAAGAGACTTTGGTGGCGCGCGTATCGGAACGCTCAGGCCGGATGATTGACCACGACCAAGCCGCCAGTATGGAGAAGAAAAAACGCGAGGGGTATTTCTAATGTCTCACGATATGCCAGATACGCAAAAAGCCGCACAAGAAGCCTCCGCTGAGATAAAGGCCTATATTGACGCTCAGCGCCAAAAAACCCTACTGAGGTTCATCACCTGTGGCAGTGTGGACGACGGTAAATCCACTCTTATTGGGCGCTTGCTGTTTGAGAGTAAATTGCTGTTTGACGATCAGTTGGAGAACTTAAAAAACGTCTCTAGGAAATCTGGCACACAAGGTGATGATATTGATTTTGCCCTATTGGTGGATGGTCTCGCCGCAGAACGCGAGCAGGGGATTACTATTGATGTGGCCTACAGGTTTTTCAATACTGAGCAGCGCAAATTCATTGTTATCGACACGCCAGGCCACGAGCAGTACACAAGAAATATGGCTACGGGTGCGTCCCAAGCCGATTTGGCTGTGCTTATGGTTGATGCGCGCCAAGGCCTGACCACTCAGACAAAGCGCCATGCTTATATCGTTCAATCCTTGGGCGTGAAACATATCGTTGTCGCCATCAACAAAATGGATTTGATCGAATATGGTCAAGCACGATTTGAAGAACTCGTCGAAGATTTCCGTAGGTTCAGCCAGAAAATTGACATGGACGCTTTCACCGCCATCCCCATGTCAGCCTTAAAAGGTGATAATGTCTTGGCGGCCTCTGCGCATATGGATTGGTATTTTGGCCCGACTTTGATGCAGCATTTGAACACCGTATCCGTCGCCGACGAAGTTGCAGAAAAGCCGTTCCGTATGCCCGTGCAATGGGTCAACCGGCCTGACCTAGATTTTCGTGGTTTTGCCGGGCGGGTGGTTTCTGGATCATTAAAAGTCGGAGATAAAATCACCTCTATGCCGTCGGGTAAAACCTCCAAATTAGCGCGCATATATACGATGGACGGTGATTTGGACAGTGTGCAGGCTGGCCAATCGGTCACTTTGTGCCTAGCGGACGAAATTGACGCTAGTCGCGGTGATGTGTTGTGTGCAGGTGATGAAAACTTGCCAGAGCTAGGTGATAATTTCCATGTGAAAATCCTGTGGATGTCCGAACAAAAACTTAGGATTGGGCGGACATTTCGTATGAAAATAGGCACCAACACTGTCAATGCTTCGGTCACGCAGACCAAATATGTCATTGATGTTAACACTCTGCAGCATATAAGTGCAAAAACCCTGGAGCTTAACGAAATCGGCGAATGTATAGTGCGGGCAGAGCGCACAATATGTTTTGAACCTTATGCAGATAACCGCGAAATGGGCGGGTTTATTCTGATAGATAAAATAACCAATGCCACTGTGGCTATGGGACTGATTGAAAATGTCCACAGCGGGGCAGAGCTGGATCAACGCACTCAGGAGCTGACGATTAACCGTGCCGCACGAGCCGAGCAAAAGCGGCAAGTGCCCTTAACATTATGGTTCACAGGTCTAAAGCGCTCCGGTAAAACCTATATTGCCAATGCGCTAGAGCGCAAATTGTTCGCCCGTGGTTATCACAGCTTCATCCTCGACCCGGGCAATGTTCTGCCGGGCATGAGTGAGGACCTAGACTTTGAAAGTTCGGATCAGATAGAAAATATTCGCCGCGTTGCCCATATGTCTAAACTGATGAATGATGCGGGGCTTATTGTAATGACCTGTTTCACTTCGCCGCTCAGTTTCGAGCGTAGAATGGCGCGGAGGATTATCGGTGCGGATAATTTTCTGGAAATCCATATGGACACCCCCATAGAAATTTCCCTAGCCCAAGATAGCCAAGGCTATTTCGAGAAAGCCCGGCGCGGCGAGATTAAAAACGTCGCAGGTATTGATATGCGGTTTGAACCACCAAAGTCCGCAGATATGACCTTTAGCCTGCGCAAACATTCACCAGAAGAAGCAGCGGATTTAATTTTAGAAAAGCTGATTAGAATGGATATATTAGACGGTTAGAACGCGCCAGCATTGTCCTTGTTTTCTTGGCCTATACCAGCTATTTCCTAGGAGAAGGAACTAAAAACCCATGACGCAAAAACGAATAGCGATAATCGGCTGTGGCGCGCAAGCTAAATATGCCAGCGAGATTTTCCATCTATTGCCGAACCATGCCGTCACTCATGTGTTGTCGCCCCAGAATATCACTGAATTGGATTGGCTATCTCACTATTCGGGTACACACATAATTGGCTATGATAAAGTCGCGGATTTAATTGCAAATAACGATATTGACGGTGCCATCGTCTGCATCGCCAATAAGCAGGAAAAAGCGGAAATATTTGCCAAATATGTACTGGGCAAAACCGAAACCGTCTCTGCCATTCACCCCAAAGCCGTCATTGCCAGCACTGCAACACTTGGCGCAGGCGTTATTATCAATGCGGGCGCGGTCATCCAACCACTCGCCACTATTGGGCGCGGTGCCATGATTCATGCCAATGTTATTGTTGAACACGATTGCAGTATTGGTGCATGGACCAATCTAGCCCCAGGCTGTCAGCTAGCGGGTTGGGTGCAAATAGGAGAGGCAGCAACTGTATTTACGGGTGCGAGCGTTGTACCAACTGTAAAAATAGGCAAAAGAGCTATTGTCGGCGCGGGGGCGGCTGTTATACAAGACGTGGAAGACGACACAGTAGTAGTCGGTGTTCCAGCACGCCAGATAAAAAAATGGGGAAAACATGGGCTTACTCGCTGATATATATGTTCTGGCAAACTTGAAAATACAAACAGCCAAAGTCAAGAATAAGAATGACAGGGTTTTGCGATTGCTCCAAAAAATAATGTTGAAGGCCGATAGCCTTCAAAAACGCGCATTTGAAAAAGCTAAACAGAAATTGAGCGCACGGTTTTTTAGGTATACTTTTTTTGATAATCGCAAGAAAAGATTTATGAAGTCTGTAGCGAGATACACTAAAGATAAACAGGTAGATATAGTATTGGCGCATGATCTTAAAGCGGTGAAAGCTGCTCGCAAATTCGCGGTGCGCAACGATGCTGTGTTTTTCTTTGACCTAGTGGAATCAACTTTTTCAAATTTGGCTGGCCTAGAGCCAACCTTTTTTTACAAGAAGAATGCTAAGCAGGCTGAACGTATAGCTGCCCAGGCAGATTACATCTTATCGGGAGACCCATATTTGTCATCAGAGTTTGTTAAGCGGCAGCGAACAGAAATGCCCATTTTAGTTTTAAATGGTCAGGATGAGGTCGATAGAACGCGACATGTTATTTCCATAAGGGAGCGTATAGGCGATAGCACCAAAAGGCCTATTGTTTTGTATATCGGTGTGATTTCCAAACTCCGTGGTATCGAGCAAATTATTGATGCCTTTTCTCTTATAAATACAGACGCATTGTTAGTTATTATGGGGCCAGGAGGGGAAGTCTATAGGAAGGAAATTCTAGGTCAAATTCGATTTCTTGGTCTTGAAAATAGAGCCTTCGTTCTGGAAGGAGTACCGGAACGTGATATGGTTCCTGTTAGTGCTACGGCTACGATAGGTATTTCACCAATTCTGTCTGGAACCGGAAATGCGGGTTTAGTATATAATAACAAAATGTTTCAGTATTTAGCAGCGCACTTACCTATACTTACAACAGATTGTCCAGGGCCGGGTGGTTTCGTCAAGGAACATGAGATTGGGTATGTTTATGAGGAAGAAAACGCAGCTGACTTGGCAAGAAAGATAGACCTCGCCTTATCAAAGGATGAGGAGTTTAATGTAAAAATCCAAAGAAATCTGCCGATTGTTGCCCAAAAATATGCGTGGGCAACGCAAGAAAACAAGTTGAGACAACTCATTCGAAGTGCCGAACAACAAATACAAAAGTGACGGTTTAAAAATGGTTCCAAATACACTTAAAACTGATTCAGATACACGGCCCGTGCGTAAAAGCTTGGTGGGTCGTATTACAAATAGGTTTGCCAATATCATACGTTTGTTTTTTGGTGTTGTTAATGTTCCTAGTACCGCAAAACTTTTGGAAGATTTTTCCAGAATCACGTATTCGATTGAGGACAAAAACCAACGGTGTTTTAAACAAATCAATAATATTAGTAATCTGACCAATGAAACTAGCGGGCGAAATCCTGTTGCATTTACAAAAAGGTTGGATGTTTATTTGAAAGCTATGGAAAAAACACTGATAGCTCAAAAAAAACTAATAAACTCTCTTGAGAGAACGAAAAATACTTTGACACAGTCCGAGGTTTTGTCAGGGCTAGAGGCCGATCAGTCGCAAACTAGTCCTCGGTCGGTTTCTCATAAAACAATGGGGCATAGGCGTGATTTTAAACAAACTTTAGACTTAGTTGACAACTGTGATAATGGAGCTTCTATTTTAATTTTAAATGTGACGTCTAATCAAGGGGTTCTTCTGGCTA
>JALSHM010000100.1 GCA_026982235.1 Robiginitomaculum sp.
CACCCCGCCTTTATACAAACGGCCAAATGCCAGCAATAATGTAATTAAATAGAGTAGCCCGAAAATAACCACCGCCACAATGCCTGCAGACAACCAGGTTTCGACCCAGCCATTATGGGCGGTGGGTACGCCCCATTCTAAGCTAAACCGCACCCAGTAGGACGGACCATTCAGGTCTTGCCAAAACGCGCCATAGCCATAACCTAGCAAAGGCTTTTCGCGAATGGCCTGCGCCAGTGCATGCCAAATATCCGTCCGCCCTGTGAGCGTTCGCTCTTTGCCAATCAACTCAAACATCATATCAGGCATGAAGATTAGCAAGAATATCATTACCCCGACACTGATGACCACCCCATACATGACCGGTATGCGTAAAATAGGGAAGCGGCGAAACACCCGGATTACTAAAAAGCCGCTAATTGCCACCAGAGCTGCTAGCAAAGCGGCTTTTGAAGTCGACATAAGAACCAAGCCAAAGCACAAAACCCCGCCCGGCACCCAAAGCCACCAGCGTTTTGGCTGCATGGCAAAAGCACACATCATCAGCGCCAGCCCCATAGCCATGCGCACGCCGAATGAGTTTTTCTCTAGCCAAGCGCCGCGCCACGCCCCATGGTGAATTTCTTGCATTTGCCCAAGCTGCGGAACAGCAATACCTAATATCAAGCTAATCACCGCCGCAACCAAAAACACCAAAGCAAGACGCTGAACTAATTCATTCCAATCATAGCGGGCGGCCAAAACAAGCCCAAATAATGTTGTCATCAACAAAGCCACACTTCTGCGCAAAGTCACATCAGGCTCAACAGACCAGATAAAACTAATGCCGCACCACAAAATACTGATGACCAAAATCGGGTTAAACACGGCCATTCGAACGACGTTGGGAAACCAGCGCAGGGTCAATAATAAGACAAGCAAATAACCCGGATACCAAAGGTTCCTTGCCAGCATGGATTGTGATGACAAATCATTTGGATCGGTCAATAACAAAGCCACTAAAGCCGTAGAGAATTGGAACATGAGGACAAAGACAATAATTTCTTCGACCCAGCGCAACAAGCGCGCCGCCATTTTATTGCGTGCAACAACAGCCATGTCATTTGCATGGACAACACTGCCGCCGCCAATAGTGCCAGCATAACTCATGCGCTGCCCTCAAAGTCTGCCTGCCCTGTGGGTGGCTCATTGAAAATCACACCAACGCAACGACCATTGAGCGCATTTATTTTTGCATAAGCATCGCCGAGTGTTCTGGATTGTTTCTCCTCCGACGCACTGATTAGTAATGTGCTATCGGCTTCAGGGCAGACCGTGCTGATAATATCGGCGCGGTCGAGGGCGGGCGTATCGACAAATATTGCGCCAAAATATTGGCGAAGTTTGTGCCAATACTCCCGGGCATTTTGAATATGGGCAGTTTGCCCGGGGCGAAATTGCTCCCAGTGAAAACGAGTATATGCGACATTCGCCGTCCCGACCACATGCAAACTCATAAAGTGGCTATCGGTTAAATTTTGCCCACTTTCATCAACCATGGAGGGGGTTACACGCCAAAACGGTGCTGTCCCGAAACAAGCGTCATAAGGCCCCTCAGACGCGCCAAACCTAGCCCGTCCTTCCGGGGAATCAAACCATTGGGACTGGGCATTAGATTGGATATCCATATCGACAATCAAAACTTGTTTATCTCCCATATTTTCGGCACGAAACTGAGCAGCGGCGATTATCGCCATACTGCGCGTAACAAAAGATGTACCAACGCCGGACGTCGGCGCAGTACAAACATATATGGACCCACGACCATCGGCGCGCTTGTCTTGTGACAGTCCCTGCCAGACGCCTCGCAAATTCTGCGCATTTGAGCCATTACCCATAACAACCGTTAATAAGGCTTGGGTTCGGTTGCACCCCCTACCTGCCCCAGAACCGGAATATTGTTGTCAGGCCCTGCATATTCAGTCTGGCCACTGTTAAATCCTTCAGATGGATTTGGTTGCACAGGCACAGCGGCGTATGGGTTCTCACCCGCATAGCTACCATCCGCATACATTTTCTGTCCCTGGGTCTGCACATATTCAACGGGCGCAGGCTCGCCATAAGGGCTAGGCTCATAAACCGCCTGTTCATAACCAGTACCCGTATTACCATAAGTAGCAGGCGCATAGGCAGCAGGCTCATAGGCAGCAGGAGCCACAGGGGCATAGGCCGGCATGGGGTTTTCTTGGGGAAAGTTCTCGGAGTGCTCGGGCACTGCTTCTGGAATATCATCATAATAATCCTGCTCAGGTGAAGAATGGCGCGTGTGCATACGAGTTTGCGGCCCCGGCCCATATAATTTCGGGTCAAGAAATACCCTTAGTAATGCCAACATAAATACACTGAATACAGCCCCCATAAAAGCCAAAGCCCGCAGAATTTTCTTCATATTGCGCCCTTTTCGCGCCGTGGACGGGCGGGTAATTTCTTTTATGTTTTGACTTGAATCTTCAAGTTGTTGTTCATCCACCAGCGCTTCGGTTTCGCGCGCCTGCAAACCCGCTAACCGTGTCTCAATAGTGGTCTTTTCCCGCACCAAATTAGCATATGTAGGCTCTAATTTACGTAGGCGCGTGACTTTGGCAATCGCGGCATTAACCTGTTTTTGCAAAATCACTTCTTGCTCACGCAAACTATCAGCTGTGGACTGAAACGTATTACGCTGAGTCAATGCACGCTGGTAGACAGGGTTAGGCCCTACCCGACGCCCCCCCGCAGGTTTACCGCCATGACTGTTTATTTGCGCCTGTAACTCCCTGATTTCAGCGTCCTTTGCCCGCACAGGATTACTGTTTGGCAGATATTTGGCCAGTAATTGGCGTTTCTCCAACTTTGCTTGCGCCAAACGCTGGGAAGCCCGATCATCCGTATATAAAGTAATCGTCTTGGGCTCATTGCGTAATTGATCCTCGCTGGCAGCAAGTGCTGCCTCGGCCGCTGCCAATCGTCCTCTGAGCGTGTTCAGTTCTGTGCGTAATAATTCCGCACGTGTCCGCGCACCTGCTTGCTCGGTTGTGAAGTCGGAAATCCCGTTCTTATTGAGAATATTTTGTAGCTTTGCCTCCACAGCATCTAATTGTTCTTGGGTCGTAATGCGGCGCTTTTCCAAATCACCTTTTTTACGGGTGACAAATTTTTGCTTACGGAAATTCGCATAGGCCGTCATGAACGCGTCAAGGGTTTTAACTGCCACGTCCGGATTAGGGTGTTTATAGGTCAAATCAACAATAGATGATTTTGGTGTGGGCATTACAGCGTAGGAATGATCAACCATTTTCACCAGATCGTTCCAGCGATCTATCTTGTCATGCTCCCCCGCCTTAACCCATTTTTCGTATATTTTTGGCGCAAAATTTTCTCCGCCAACACCACCATTAGCTGGTGAGGCAATCATTTGATTGATGACTTCATCAATAATTGCCGAATTTTTAATAATGCCAATTTCTGTCAAAGTCACTTGATCCGTAGTTATTGAAAGCGGACTGTTGAAATTTGCACTGCCTGAAACCGGGTTATACACATATTCCACCAATATCCGACCATCAGCAACATATTGCCGTTTAATATCTTTGGTAAACCAAAAGCTTAACACCACCAGAATAAGGATCAGCGGGATAGCCCATATCATTTGCTTGAAAAACGCGCCAGGTATTGCGCTCAAACGAATGCCATTGCCGTCCACACCGCCATAGCCACTGCCGCCCTGGCCACCACCCCCGTGACCACTTCCGCCAACTGTCCCATCTGCATATTGACCGTATTGGGCCATATTTTTCCTCACATTAACAAATTTGTTAACGCACTTGAACGGTTAAAATTTAATATTTCCTTAGCCATTTTTGTTAACTGTTGAAAAAACACGATTCATTTCTGATTAAGGTTGGTAAATATGCGAAAAATGGGAAAAAATGGCCTGATTATGGGGGTTTTGGCCGTTTCTATGGCCTCACTAGTTGGCTGTAGTGCCAGCTCCAGCATGCATCCCTATAAAAAAACGAATCACTTGCGTTCTAATTCCGCCAGCCCCATTAACTATAATAATGGCAGATATGCACAAAATCGTGGCATCCACAACCAACCACTACGCGCGGCGAAACGTTATGGGGGGCGGTATCAAGGCGCTAAAAACCAAATCGGGCAAGTGCCACCCCCTAGCCCCTATGATATGTTCCAACGCTGGGTCGATTATGAGCCCGGCTATACGCTCTATCCCGGGGATCAAATTGATGTAGTGGTGCAAAGTGCGCCAGAGCTCTCGCGCACATTAACCGTTGCCCCTGACGGACGTATTTCCATGCCTATGGTCGGGAGTATTATGGCTGCAGGGCGCACAATCCCGTGGCTAGAACAAGCCATACGCACGGAGCTTGCCAAACAATTAGTCGACCCAACAACGGCTGTTACCAGTCGGGCCTTTGCCCCGCAAAATATTTATGTGGGCGGTCAAGTGGCGCAACAAGGCACATATACCATGAGCGGCCCTATCGGTTCACTGGAAGCCATCAT
>JALSHM010000101.1 GCA_026982235.1 Robiginitomaculum sp.
ATGTCAAAAAGGGCATGTCTGCATGTAGTTGATGTGGTGGAGCACATGACCAATCAGCCTTATGTGATTGACAATTATGCCCCAAGATGAGGAAAAAATTATGCAAAACCAAACCGCAAAAAGTCCCGTTTCCAGTGTTGCCGCTGCCCCGTCCCATTTAGCCCTAGCCCATTTCGAAGCCCGCCTAAGCTTTGAGGCCGATTGCTGGGACACTCACGCCGCCATGAAGGCCGGGCAAATGGATTTCGTCCTCATTGATGTGCGTAGCCCAGCCATGTATGCAGACAGCCATATCCCCGGCGCCGTCAACCTGCCCCACGGCAAAATGATCAAGCGGCGCATGGACGCTTGGCCCGATGATACTTTGTTCGTGGTCTATTGCGCAGGCCCCCACTGTAATGGAGCCAACAAAGCAGCCATACGTTTGGCGGCGCTCGGTCGCCCGGTCAAAGAGCTTATTGGCGGCATGACAGGTTGGGCGGATGAGGGCTTTGATTTTGCCACTGGTTCTGAGCCTGGTTGCGTATAGTTTCAGGCCATGAATATAGCCACTCTCAAACGCTTCCACAAAGCATGGGCCGATAAAGATATGCAAGAACTGGCCGCCTGTATGACAGACAATGTGGTATATTCCGCATCGGTTGGCGCAAATTTGGGCGAGACATGGCGCGGCAAGCGGGACAAAGCCTGGCATAACTGGCATATCCCACTGTAACGGCGTACATCCCACCGTAAGTAATTCGGTTCACAAGATGCATGCCCAGCGGTCACTGTCTCCGCTTCCTCGTTAATTCGGTTACTGTCACCGTAATCCTCACCGTAATCCTGGCGTAATTTTAGCTATAAGAACCAAGGATAAGAATTACGTACTATTCCCGTAACCACAGGCATAAAAGCTAGCCACAAAATGTGGCATTAACCCTTACTGAACCTTATTATTTCATCCCCTCGAAACTAAATTAGTTTAGAGACTAGTTATAATGTTATAATGATGATTGCTGAATTATCACTTTAGATGGAAACAAATAAAAATGAAACAAAGTTTTAGAGTTTATATTCTTCTATTATTGGGGATAATTGTATTTGGCAGTATGACTTTTGGTGCACTGCGTTACTTTGGTGCGTTCCTTTGGTTTGATACGAGCAACGTTCACTTTATTGCAAAGGAAGTCAAATCTTCTGCTATGGATATAGAGCATTCCGAAATCACAGTTGAGTATTCAGATTTTGGTAGTAGCACGCGTGGTGAGACCATGGTTATTCATTTTTCTGGCGTGATAATGCCGGGAGATGCAGAGAGAATTAGGAGTGCTATTGAGCTCAATATAAGGCCAAAACCAAGAGGTATCCACTTTTCTTTCGACAGCCCTGGCGGCAACCTCTTGGAAGGAATTGCTATTGGAAAATTAATTGCGTCAAGACCAGAACTCACTACATCATTGTTAGGCACAACAAAAAACCCAAATGCAACTTGTGCTAGTGCTTGTGTTTTTGCTTATATTGGTGCTGATACACGCGAAAAGACACCTCAAGCGCGTCTGGGATTACATCAAGTTTCGGTGAAAAACGAACATATGACAAATGAAGATGCTCTTGGTTTAGGACAAATAGCATCTGCAACGGTAGTATCTTACCTTACAGAACGCAACGCCTCTACTGCTATTTTCGAACGAATGGTGATGACAAAACCCGGAGATATAGACTGGATTTCCGACTCTGATCTTTTAAAACTTGGAATCATTGGCGGTGAAATAATTCATCAATCATCCGAGTTCATTAACATTGATGGCAAAGCCGTCTTAAAGATGGAATTTGAGGCTCAAACGGGGAAACATGTATTACATCTAGGCTGCAACAATCCTGGCGTTTTTTTAGTTGCTTCAGTTGTGGCTTATGACGACAGTGGGGAGGTTGATGATGTTGCGTTGATATTTGACGATGAGCGAGTTAATCCTAGTTATTTGAAATATATGGGATTCAAAAATCGCAGGCTGAATTACTTGTTAGGAATACCTCCAAAACTCGCCATCCAAGCAATGAGTGCACAATCAATTGGCATTTACTATCATTCTAAAAACGAAAAACAATGGGTTGGCAATATGCAAGAGATCGACCAAACTAAGTTTTCAAGTTTAGTAACTTCTTGTAAGCAGGGCTAGCATTACGATGACAGTAACCGAATTACTTCTTTTTTCGCCCCTTTTTGGCGGCGTAGGGGGCGGGAGAGTTTTGTTTCTAGTGACTTTAAAAAACTGTCACTCCCGATAGGGCGTCCGACGATTTCGCTCCGTCGCAGTGCCTCAAAATCTTCATCCGTATAATTTCGCGCCAGATAACCCTCAAAATCATCTATGCGCTCATGCAGGGGTGCTGTTGTGGTCAGACCGTCATCATATCCGTTCAAATGGGCATGTACGCTCGACCATTTCCAGTCCTGCGCCCGCTTTACTAGTCTTGCCCGAACTGGGTTAAGACTGACATAGGCAAAGGCGTTATAGAGGTGAGCCTCGTCCATCACAACCGAGACAAACCGCCCCTGCCAGAGATGCCCAGTCCATTTGTTTCGGGCGTTAATCCGCGCCGCATACCGGCTGTGTGCATTGGCGACACACGCGCGTAATCCGTCTTCGTGAGCGGGGTTGATAATCAAGTGAGCATGATTAGGCATCAAACACCATGCCCAGATTTCACTTTCAGATTTGAGCGCCGCCGCGCGGAGCATATCAAGATAAGCCGTGTAATCATCATCACCAAAGAAACTTGCTCGCGCCTATTCCCACGAATTTTTCATATACTAGGGGGTGACATGGTGGGGCAATCCGGGAATAACAATGCGTGCAAGTCGAGCCATACTCCCACCCACACATACGCTTGGCATAAATAAAGCAAGTAATTTGGTTGCTGCCACCGAATTGTATATCACATTTTGGTGCAAATGCGCACAATCGCGTTTTGCCTCTTCACATCTGGCTCAATCGGCGTAGAGATATTTTGAACTTTTAAGGATGTGATAATGAAGAGCATTAACCCGGCAACTGGCGAAGTGATTAAAGAATATGCGGAACTAGACGCAGGCGGGATTGAAGCCGCTCTGGTGCAAGCCGAAACGGCGTTTGCCCGCTGGCACAAGACTGAGTTAGACCTGCGTGTACAACGCGTCCATAATCTGGCCGATGTGCTTGAACAAACCGCAGAAGCGTCGGCCTTGCTCATGTCTACCGAAATGGGCAAAACATTAGCGGCAGGACGAGCCGAAATAGCAAAATGCGCCAAATATTGCCGCTATACGGCAGACATGGCGCACACATATCTGGCTGATGAATATGTGCAGAGCGAATATAAAAAATCCTTCACCCGTCCCCTGCCCTTGGGCACAATCTTGTTGGTCATGCCGTGGAATTTCCCGTTCTGGCAGGTTATCCGCGTGGCGGTTGCGGCCATTCTTGCGGGCAATACCTGCTTGCTGAAACATGCATCTAATGTGCCGGGCTGTGCATTGCAGCTCGAAGATTTATTCACCAAGGCAGGCTTTCCGAAAGGCGTATTTCAAACGCTTCTGGTTGGCTCTGACAAGGTCGAAGCTATTTTGGCTGATGAGCGCATTATGGGTGCGTCTGTGACAGGATCTGAACGAGCCGGTTCTGCTGTGGGCGCGACGTGCGGGAAATATATCAAGCCGTGTGTACTGGAGCTAGGTGGGGCGGATCCGTTTATCGTCATGCCGAGCGCCGACCTCACCGCCGCCGTAGAACATGCCTTCACCGGGCGTATGCGCAATAATGGCCAATCGTGCATTGCCGCCAAGCGGATGATTATTCACACCGATATTTATGAGGCATTTAAAGCGGGCTTTGTCGCCAAAATGAACGCTATGAAAGTGGGTGACCCCCTGAATGCCAAAACCGATATGGGGCCGATCTCCTCAAGGCGCGCCCTCGCAGAGGTTACAGAGCAGATGACAACCGCCAAAAACCAAGGCGCGACCATCACCCATGGTACACAGGTCTTGCCCGGCCAAGGCACTTATATGCGCCCGGCCATTATCGAGGGGGTCACTCAGGATATGGACATTTACGGCCAAGAAATTTTTGCACCCGCCGCTATGTTATTCAAAGTCGAAAACCTGGACGAAGCTATTGCGCTTGCCAATGATAGCCAACTGGGCCTTGGTTCCGTTTTATTCTCGAATAATGAGAGCGAGCATGAGCAAGCAATCAATGAGCTTGAGGCTGGCTCCACCTTCATCAACCGATTTTGCAGCTCAGATATTCGTATGCCGTTTGGTGGCATCAAACGCTCAGGCTTTGGCCGCGAAATGGCCAAACAAGGCCTACGCGAATTTACCAATCTAAAGACGGTGGTTATTGCCAATTAAAGCATGCCTCCTTCCCCCATACACAATGAGGGAAGGAGAAATTACTGCGATTTAACACTTGCCCAAAAAGCCTATTGGCGTATTTAGGCGGAAACACTTTTACGAGGGCATTATGGCTGATACATACGGAAAATTTAACTGGGAAGACCCGCTTAATCTGAACGGGC
>JALSHM010000102.1 GCA_026982235.1 Robiginitomaculum sp.
TGCCAGCCGCACATCGCTTTATAATATAAAGACAGGCGCTTGGGATGATGAGCTGCTCGACTTGTTTAATGTGCCGCGTGCATTATTGCCCGAAGTTCTCGATTGTGCCGCTGATTTTGGTATGACCAGCACAGATATACTCGGTGCGGAAATCCCAATTACGGGCGTGGCCGGAGATCAACAGGCTGCGGCCATTGGTCAAGGTTGCTTCTCTGTCGGCGATATTAAATCCACATACGGCACGGGCTGTTTTGTCCTTTTGAATACGGGCACACATAAAATCACCTCAACCAACAGATTGCTGAGCACGGTGGCTTATCGTTTAGACGGCCAGACCACCTACGCCCTCGAAGGCTCAATCTTTGTTGCGGGCGCGGCGGTGCAATGGCTGCGCGACGAAATGGGTTTGATAAAATCTGCCAGTGACACTGAAGCCATGGCTGCCAGTATGTCAAACAATAACGGTGTTTATCTCGTGCCCGCCTTTACCGGACTCGGCGCACCCCATTGGGACCCGAATGCCAGAGGCGGCATATTCGGTATTACCCGCGACACCGGCCCACAAGATTTCGTCCGCGCCGCGCTGGAGAGCGTCTGTTACCAAACCCATGACCTCCTTGCGGCTATGGCTGCCGATGGGGCCACCCCGAACGCCCTAAAGGTTGACGGCGGTATGGCCGCCAATAACTGGACCATGCAATTCTTAGCAGATATTTTGGACATAGAAGTCAACCGCCCCGCCAATATGGAAACCACAGCGTTGGGTGCCGCCCTATTGGCCGGACATCAATGCGGGCTGTACGGCGATGTGCGCAAGTTTGAGAGCAAAACGGATAAGCAGTTTACACCGGATATGGCGGACACAGAACGCAAGGATGTACTCGCGGGTTGGGATAAAGCGGTTGGTCGGGTTTTGGGTTAAGAATAATCAAACCAACAACCCATAACAAATCAAACCTATCACTGCCGAAATCCCAAAACTCAGCACCGCGCCTTCTTTGACCATGTCGCTTATTTTTATATCCCCCAGCCCGTAAGCTATGGCATTTGGGGCGGTGGCTACGGGGAGCATGAAGGCGCAGCTGGCGGCCATGGTTGCGGGGATCATGAATAGAACTGGATCAACGCCTGTGGCAATGCCCGCCGCCGCCAATATAGGCATGAGCAGGGTTGCGGTGGCGGTGTTGCTGGTGATTTCTGTGAGGTATGTCACCACCAAACAGATTGTCAGTATCATCAATATGAGAGGCAGGTGTGCGAGGGAGGACAGCCAATCGCCTAGCATTGCCGAAAGACCCGAAGCGGTGAAACCTTTGGCCATGGCGATGCCGCCCGCAAACAGTAGGAGCAAGCCCCACGGAATATCCCGCGCCGTTTCCCAGTCTAGCAACCTTTCCCGCCCATTTGCATTCTTTTTACCATTCGGAATCAAAAACATCATGACCACGGCGAACAACGCAATCGTGCTATCCCCGACCAAAGGCATGTCCAGCGCCCCGCTCCAACCTCCATATGGGTCTTTACGAAATATCCAGGCCAGTGCCGTCAAACCAAACACAAACAAAGTCCGGCGTTCTTCTGTGCGCCACGGGCCGGGCTTTGGCAGGGTGATTTCTGCTTCTAATTTCACATTTCGCGTCAACCACAAAGCCATGATCGGCAAGGAGACAAATACCACGGGAACCCCAATGCGCATCCACTGCACAAAGCTAAAGTCTTTCCCCGTTAGCTCTTCATACACGCCCATGAAAATCACATTGGGCGGGGTGCCGATGGGGGTGCCAATACCGCCAACACTGGCCGCATAGGCAATGCCTAAAATCAGCGCTATGCGCAGTTTTGGATTATCAAGACCCGCCAAAATCGCCAGGGCAATGGGCATCATAATCAGTGTCGTGGCCGTGTTGGAAATCCACATAGACAAGAAGCCTGCCGCCAACATAAAGCCGAATACCAGCCGCCGCCCGCTGGATACGCCGACCAGCCTAATCATATAGACGGCCAAGCGTTTGTGAACGCCGCTTTTCTCCAGTGCTTTGGCCAACATAAATGCGCCCATGAGCAATAAAATAACATGACTGCCCAGCGCCCCCGACACCGTTTTATAATCAACAATCCCAAATACGGGTAACAGCGCAAATGGTACGAGAGACGCTGCGGCAATGGGAATAGCCTCGCTCACCCACCAAATCACCGTCAACAAAGTAATCCCTGCTGCCAGCGCCGCCTTATCCTCCAGCCCGACTTGTTTCAGTCCAAGCGCGAACAAAACCGCCAAAATTGGCGCAAGCCAGATAAATGTATTGCGTGTAAGTTTCATGCTCTCCCCTTTAGAAGAGAATGTAGGCCGAACCATTTGCTAAAACTAGTCTATATTTTACCTGCGAGCGGATGCATATCGTTGACCAGTGCTTTCATGCGTTCGTCCAATACATGGGTATATATCTGGGTGGTGGAAATATCCGAATGGCCGAGCAGGGTTTGTACGCTTCGTAGGTCTGCGCCTCTGGCCAAAAGATGTGTGGCGAATGCGTGGCGCAGAACATGGGGCGATATTTTTGACGGGTCTAGCCCTGCTTTGCCTGCTAGCGTCTTTAAGTTTTTTGCGAAATGTTCGCGCGTGACGTGCCCCAGTTTTGAGCTGGACGGGAATAAAAATTTTTCTGCGCGGGCTTTGGCAATAGCGTTTTTCGGCAAAGTTTGTGGGCGTAGTTTTTTCCATGCCCCTATGGCCTTGACCGCCTTGCCCGTAAGCGGCACCAAGCGTTCTTTGCCGCCCTTGCCTTTTATAAATAGACATTTATCACGCCGCCCTGCAGACGCCAAAGGGATTGAGACCAACTCGCTAACCCTAAGTCCGCCCGCATAGAGGATTTCTAGCTGGCAATGGGTGCGAATATCGCGAGGGTCTTCATAACCGTCTGCGGCTTGGAACAAAGCGTCCACATCGGCTTCACTCATGATTTTAGGCAGGGGTCGACCAAGCTTCGGCCCGGTTAAATTCTTGGCGGGGCTGTCTTCACGCAAGCCTTCGACTTGTAAATATTTATAAAATTGCTTAAGGCTCGACAGGCGTCGCGCCGCCGTTGATGGAGCCAAACCGTCCTTAGCCCATACCCCTAACAGAGCCTCTAAATGACCCGCGCCCGCCGTAGGTAGTTTTTGGCCAAATTTATTCAGCGCCTTCTCGCACATCTCCAAGTCGCGGCGGTAAGCATTAACCGTATTGTCAGACGCACCGCGCTCCGCATACATCATATCTAAAAACAGCTCAATCATCGTTCAAAAAATCTAATGCCGCTAATTTACCCGCCTGTTCGTACATGCCGGCACTGGTCAACACCGTTAAAACGTCGGCAAATGCATCCGCACGCAAGGGCTTGCCTTCTATTATTGCTGCCGTACGCAGGGCAATTTCGGCCTTAGAACCGCGTCTTGCGGCGGCGCGCAAAGCTAATAGAGCGCCGGGGTGAATTGTACGACCATTTAGTTTTGATTTTCGCAAGATTGTTTCGGCGCTCTCAGATAAATTTGCCCCCATGGCAACAGCAATATAAGTGTCCCGCACCGCGCGAGCTTGTGTTTTTTTGTCTTGCTTGTTCGTCAGAGCAAGGCGGGTTTCAATATCTACGCCCAATTCCCCCAGCAAAAATCCATTGCCAAGGGCGTCCGAAGCCAGCGCAATACGCCCGCGCAAAGAGTTATCTGCTTCCAAGGCCTGAAACAAACCACGCAGCGCATTGGTATCATTGCGCAGGACGGCCACGCGGGCGAAAATTTTTGGACTATGTTTCGCTTGAAGTTCCGGTGGGATAATTCCAGTTTCTGCTGCCAACGTCCGCGCAAATTTCGCCAATTGGTTTTGTTTGTCTGCTTGCGCCAAAATCGCACCTGCTAAAGCGGCAGAATTATGCATGTCCGTGCTGGCGCTTAGCGCCTTAAAAACACCGCCCCAAATATCTGCACCCCAGTTTTTGCCCTGCAATTGTTCGGCGCTTTGAAGGGGGGCTTCGGCCAAACCGCCAAGCACAGACCGTATCTGTTCAGCGCTTAGTATAGATGCAGATGCCAATAGTGCCTTTAGTCTGTCGTCCGGTGGTTTTTGTGAATCCAGCGCAATTGCCGCAGAAAATGTTACGGGTAGGGTTTTTACCTGTATTTGTTCTGTCTCGAGAACCTCTCTTAACATAGCCGTCTGCAACGGGGTATCAACACGGTCTATTTTTACGTCCGGTCGTGTGCCCGTTAACTTACCCAATAATGCGAAGAATATTTTGTCTTTATGGCCTGAGCGGGACAATAAATCTGCGGTTAATTCTGCTGCTGGAATCTCATCTCTAACCACATGACAAAACGCCCGCATTTTTGCCCAATAGGGCGATTTTCGCTCTAGAGTAACCTCATCTGTAATGCCGCAAGCACTATTGGTGTCGCCGCCGAGCAAAGCCCGTTCGGCGATAGTTTTTGTGAAAACTGAACTGGTGCGGGCTATTTCGTACTGGCCAACCAATTTGTCAAAGGCCGCTAAATCACCT
>JALSHM010000103.1 GCA_026982235.1 Robiginitomaculum sp.
GTTATAACCAAGCCCTTGGTGGGCTTTGACCACGATGTCTTTGAGGATTTTATTCATGGCCGTACCGATATGGATATGGCCATTGGCATAGGGCGGGCCGTCGTGCAGCACATAGGTCGGCTTGTCGGCGCTTTGCTTGCGCAGTGTATTATACAGATCAATTTTATCCCAATGGGCCAGCCATTCAGGCTCCTTACGCGGCAATCCTGCCCGCATAGGAAAATCGGTTTTGGGGAGAAATAAAGTTTCGCGGTAATCGCGTGTATTAGAATCAGTCATGAGAAGTTCTTTAAATTGGAAATGTTAATAAGCATAGCCTAAACGGCACAAAGTCCCGGCACCTCATTAGGTGACCGGGCTGGTAATTCGTATGCATATGTAAAGTCCAAATGTCATATTTGCGCCCTAGCATAGCCAAGTCCTTCAAACAAGCGTTCTATATCGTTATCCGTATTATAAACATGCGGGGTTACGCGCACGGCATTGCCGCGCACGGATACAAAGATATTTTGCGCCGCCAGTTTCTCCGCCAGCCCCTCTGGCACGCCGTCCCTAAATTCCAACGCCACATAATGGGGCGAGCGGAATTTGTCCTCTGTGACAGAAAGGCCAAGCTGGCGCGCCTTGTCGGCAAGACGGGTATTACGCACCCCCAATGTATGGGAAATATTCTCCACCCCCCAATCCAGTAATTGCTGCAAGGCGGCACAGGCCGCCATGACTTGTGCGGGGTTTGATTTCTCACCCATATCAAACCGCCTTGCGCCTGGCTGGAACGCGTCTTGGTAATCGACCAGTCTGGAGAAGTCCTCCGAACCTTTGCGGTTCATCCAATTATGCTCAATCGGTGCGCCGTCCTGCCACTGGGGCACGACATATAAATAAGCTAAAGTATAAGGCCCCATCAGCCATTTATAGCCTGCGGCCACCATGAAGTCTGGCTGCACGGCCCGCACATCAAACGGCATTGCGCCCAAAGATTGGGTTAAATCCAGTACCAATTTCGCACCAGAATGCCGTGCAACTTCACTGATGACTTCAAGGTCAAGATAACCACCATCCGCCCAGTGCGTGGCTGGCAGGGCAACAATTTCTGTGCGCGCGCCCATAGCGTCCAAAACCGCCTGCGTCCAATCTCCATTATCTGGCCGCTCTACGGTCACAATTTCACCGCCGCAGTCTTTGGCCTTTTCGCGCCACGGATAGATATGGGACGGGAATTGATCCTTAAGCACCAATATCTCGCCGCCTTTGCTCAGGGGCAGATTATTGGCCGCCACCTGCATACCGTAACTGGCCGAAGGCACGAGGGCTATATTATCGCTGTGCGTATGGATCATTTTCGCCGCCAGTCCGCGCAACTGTTCCGTATAGGTGAAAAAACTAGACCCAGCATATGTCCAGGGCTGGACTTTATAGCCCAACCCCTGCCCCGCCGCGTCTACGGCAGATGTCATCAAAGGCGACATATAAGCACAATTCAAATAAGCAATACTGTCTGGCATGTCGAACAAATGGCGTTGGCTTGGGATAATTGTCTGCGGCATAATTTCTCTCTTTCAAATGCTCAATACACATGCCCCATATTTTACATGCCCCATATTGGCCTTGGCCTTGCAATGTAAAATTAAAATCACAAATCACCTCAGGAGTGTATCATGTCGGGACAATATTTAGCAGCCATAATGATGTTTTTTGTCACAATCGGTTTTACCGCCTTGTTTTGGCTCCCGGCACTTAAGTTTAATCAGAAAAACACATTGGTGAAGTTCTATTGGATGGGGTTTTGGTCATTTTTAGGCGGGCTTTCTGCTTTGGCGGGCGCCCAGTCTGTCTTGATGATTTTGGGGCAAGACGTGGAAAGATTTGCCACGGCATTGCTATTTGGCGTCACTGCTGCTTTTGTCTTATTTGTGATGTTTGGTTGGGGTCGTTTGACCTTAAAAGGTCTTATGACTGTGGCCACCAAACCTAAATAATCTCCCCCATTATCCACCAGCTAGCCCAGGGATAGCCGGATAACCAATTGGCTCGGCTTGTACTGGCTTGGTCGGCATTGCACGGCTGGTTGAGAGCGGCGCATCTGGATTGTTGAGCTGATCCGGCTCGGTAGGTGGGCGCGGTACGGGTGTCATGTTCTGGGTTAAATCATCATGCAGCGAACCATATAGAGAGGCTTGTTGCGGTGGTATTTGTGCTTGCGGCGGTGCGAGCCTTGGGGCTTGCGGCGTTCTTTGTTGCGCAGGCATGTGCTGGGAATTCACGGGTGTTTGCAGATTGGGCTGCGGGACAAAGCGTTGCGGCGCCCTTTGCTGTGGCAGTTGTGCTTGTTGTGGGCTTTGTAGGGCAGCACGTTTTTGCGCTGCCAATAAGTGCTCGCGGTAAATTTGTTCGCGCGTCATTTGCCTTCTTTGCATAGGCCTTTGTTGGACTTGAGGCTGGAATTGGGGTTGTGGCTGGAATTGAGGTTGAGGTCGCGTTTGCACCCGAGGTGCTTCACCGCCATAAATGCGTGGGGTTCTGACATTTTGCGGTGTGGGTAAGGTCCGCTTAAACGTAGCAGTCGTGGGGGTTTGCCCCACGGGTGGCACGGGCATGCGCCTCACAATACGCTGTTCTTGAGATTGAGCAGACCGAGGGGGCGCCGCCATTTTCGGAGCCGCCACTCTACGTTTAGGTATTTCGCGCTTGGGCACGATAGGCGTGCCGACCCGCACAGTATGCCCCCCCATGCCCGCGAGGGGAACCGCATGGCTCATTAACGGGTCAATATCCGTATTGATCTCACCGCTCACGCTCACAGGGCTAGATACCGGAACAGCTTTGCGGGCGTTAAACTCACATATTCCCGAACGAGAATTTGGGCTAGGGCGAACGAAATTCCAGCCCCGACAGGCCGCATCACCGCGACATTGCGCCTCACACTGGCTATAGTCACTAGCGGTGGACTTCATATAAGCTTGGCCAGCCCGGTAAGTATATGGGTCTGCCGCAAAACTGGTCGCCGCGCCCCATAACGCCATACCGGTTGTCAATGTCACAAGTGCAATACGCCGCATATTAAATCCTCCAAAAGAGCGAATCATTTGGCGCTAATACTGCCTGCTTTGTCTTAGCGATATATTAACCATGCTAAAAAATTTGCGCAAATGCCTCTAATGGGATTTGGCGATATTTTGAGAAATGGGCGCTGAATAGTTCATCTGCGGCCCATCCTCAAAAGGTGCCGCGACAACCATGGCCCAATAGGTCTGGTAAGCGGTTTTTGGCTCATAAACCAGCGCAATGCCAAATTCCGTCACATCTGCGCGCAATAAATTTTCATTATGACCTGGACTATCCTGCCAAGCCTTGAAAACTTTCTCCCAGCTTTTCTGTCCGGTCGCAACATTTTCTGCGGCGATAGAGAAATAATAGCCTTGACGCTGCACCCGGTCGCCATGGCCGGAACCATCCGTTCCCGTGTGCGAGATAATTCCGTGCTTGGCCAAATCCTCGGCATGGACTTGCGAGGCTTTGCTCAGCTTAGCATTTAAGCTCACAGGCTTAAGGCCATTGGCACGGCGGTAAGTGTTCAAATCAGCCACCGCAATATTCACATCGAGGGGTGTAGGCGGTACGGACGGAAAAAGCGGGTTAGCCCCAAAGCCATTATTAAGCCTACAAATAATTAACGGCTTAGTGATGTCCGGTTGCTCCGATTGTGCGCCGCGACATGTCCCCTTATCGGCTTCACACAATTGCGAACATTCCTCAAACGACTTAACCACAGTCTCCAGATATGTCCCATCATCACGCTGTTCTAAATTACTGGACGCAGCATCTGCCTGCCAAAACGAAGCGATTGCCAAACTGGTTATGGCCAATGTTCCAAAGCCGATAATTCTTGGGCGCATCAATTTTTCCAAAAGTGTCATACCCGCAGAATGTCAGCAGGCAGGTTAAAGATAGCTTAATATTGCTTCAAAGTCTCATTACGATACCGACATGTGTCGTTAATATTGTGATTTTTTCGTAGCTTAATGCGCCGCGCCACCTGCCGTTTTTGCGACTTGTCCATTGGCTAGGTTTCTCTCATTGATGAAGCTTTTGGTTAAGTTTTCGTAGAAGGTAATGAGGGCACGGGTTTCTTGGTCAGAAATCAGAGGTTCAGGGGCTTTTAACGGGCGGCGTTTTTTGTTTTTGTGCGCTTTGAGCATATACATTTTCCATGCGTCGACCGGGAGCAATCCGCCTGTAATCTTCTTCATGGGCGTGTTGTTATCATTCCCCATCCACACGCCTGTCGTATAATCAGCAGTGAAGCCAATGAACCAAGCATCGCGGTAATCTTGGGAAGTGCCGGTTTTACCGGCCACTTGTCGCGTGCCCATTTTTGCGCCGCGCCCGGTGCCCGTAGCCACGGCATCGCGCAACATAGCTGTCATTTGTCTGGCATAGGGCAACGCGTAGACCCGTTCAGGTGGGCGGGGGCGGTGCGTGAACAGGTTTTTACCACTCGTGTCTTTGATATTT
>JALSHM010000104.1 GCA_026982235.1 Robiginitomaculum sp.
CAGCCTTATAAATCCATGACAGCACGGCATCAAACCAACAAAACTACATTCAATTTCACACACAAATGTTCAAAAACCTCAAACCAAATACTCAAAGACCATTGTTCAGAGTTTCCCAAAGTACCAGCTAAAACCATATAGTGCAAAATGCGCATCAAATAAACATCCCTTATATAATCGGCGCATCGCAAGAACCGCCGCTGCCTTTAACAATCCATCTTGCGCTCCAGTCGTCATAATTGCGCGGGCCTTTAAGGGTCATATTACCGATGCCATAACCATAATAACATGTGTCTTGCTTATAGACCCAAAAGCAGGAAATTTGCGGCCCCATATTTTCATCATTGGGGTATTTATAACAGATTTTATCATTGCCGCCTCGGCTAGTTAATGTGTACCACAGACCTTTGGCCTTAATCGGACCTTCGGTGTAATCCGTGGTGCCGTCCGCATGGTGTTTCTCTGTAAAATTATAGGTTTTTGTGCGCTCACGCATTTGCCGGTATTCGCCCGTTATCGTATTGCCGGGCAGAAGTGTTTTTAATTGCTTGGCGCTCAGGGGGGTATATTTTTTCTCGTTCGCGTTCGTAATATTTGCCATAAGCATGATGAAGACACCAAATATTATTGTGGAAATTCTCATACCATTATCCCCCTATCCTACTGGTGCAGCGCAAGAGCCGCCCGCCCCTTTGCGCACAGCACGAGATGACCATTTATCCCAATTTTTAGGCCTGCGCTTCAAAGTCATATTTGAGGGGGTGAATTTATAATAACACCCATCCGCATTGAACACATAAAAACAATAGGTTTGGGTATAATAACGGCTGTTCGGATATTTATAGCAAATTTTCTCGTCTCCAACTATTTTCCAGCGCCCGGCCTCTCTCTTGCGTCCCTCAATATAATCGGTCTTGCCGTCTTTACTATGATATTCGGTATAATTAAAGGTGCGGGTGATGTTGCGGTATTCGCGGTATTCACCGACCATCATGGTATCCGAGAACACGGCTCGCAAAGCCTCACCTTTCATTTGGGTGAAACCGCCGCTATTATTAGCATAGGCGGGCACAGTTAAAGCACTTAAAAAAAATGCCGCCAATATGTATTTCAACTTTATCACATATGCTCTATAGACTGATTGAGACTTGGCGGCAATTCTCCATTACATGAATTTATTGCCAGAAAACGAAAGGCAGATTATGGCCAGAAAATATACGCAGACCGGAAAGCGAGAGACGGGACGCCCGTCCGAGCGCATGTTTCGCCGTTCGCGCGCCGCAGAAAACCGGCGGCGGGTAAAGGACAATAAAGACCAGAGGTTTTTCCGGTTTATATTTGGGATTGCAGGCTTTGGAACCTTGGCAGCTTTTTTGATAATTGTGTTTATGACAAAGAGCGCATACGGCCAAGAAGCAGGGCGCGAAGCCGTGCCCGAAACCACCCTGACGCGCCCTTTTATAGGGGATTATTCTTTGCTGGATTTAATGGGGCTTGCGTTTGTGATAGTGGCTGGTTATGCGGTCTATCTTAAATATCGACCAAAATAATTTTAAGGAAAAACCATGGGTTTAAAAATCGCCGTTGTTGGTGCGACAGGCAATGTCGGCACCGAAATGCTGACCATATTGCATGAGAGTGATCTCATGATTGAGGACATTTATGCCGTCGCTTCGCGCCGTTCTTTGGGACGCGCCGTTAGCTATGGTGATAAGGATATTAAATGTCTCGACATAGAGCAGTTTGATTTTGGTACGGTTGACATTGTCTTGATGAGTGCAGGCGGGGATGTATCCAAACAATGGTCGCCGAAAATTGTGGCGGCGGGTTGTAAGGTCGTCATTGATAACTCCTCCACATGGCGCATGGATAAGGACGTACCCCTAGTGGTGCCAGAGGTTAATGCCGACGCCGTGGCAGGTTTTGCCAAAAAAGGCATTATTGCCAATCCGAATTGCTCGACCATTCAAATGGTTGTGGCCCTAAAGCCTTTGCACGACGCCGCCAATATTAAGCGGGTCGTGGTTTCGACCTACCAATCAACCAGCGGCGGCGGGCGGGCGGCCATGGACGAGCTTTGGATCCAAACCAAAGGGATTTATGTCAATGATACGCCAACACCGGACGTGTTCCCCAAACAAATTGCCTTTAATGTAATCCCGCAAATCGACGTATTTATGGACGGCGGCGACACCAAGGAAGAATGGAAGATGAAAGCCGAGACCATGAAAATCTTGGATCCAAATATCAAAGTCACCGCCACATGTGTGCGCGTACCGACATTTATCGGCCATGCGGAAGCTATCAATATCGAGTTTGAAAACGAAATGAACGCCGACCGCGCCCGCGACATCTTGCGCGAAAGTCCCGGCATTATGGTCTATGATAAACCAGAGGAAAAAGGCGGCTATATGACCCCGGTCGAAGTCTCCGGCGAATTTGCAACATACATATCCCGCATCCGCGATGACAGCACGAGGGACAACACGATTAACCTGTGGTGCGTAGGCGACAACCTCCGCAAAGGTGCGGCGCTCAATGCGGTGCAGATTGCGGAAGTTATGGTGAATAAGGGTTTGGTATAAGTTCTTATCTTCTGCTCTATTTAGTAGCGCAGGGGATTTGCAATTCTCCTAACCATATGCTAATACGCACCAATAGTATGATAAATTGGAGCGCATTATGGGCACGACACGCAAAACCATCACAGTAACGGATCAGCAAAATGCCTGGATTAAATCCCGCATAGCCAGCGGCGACTACACCAATGACAGCGAGTTTTTGCGCGACCTCCTACGCAAAGACCAAGAACGCGCAGAAAAAATCGCCAATATGCAAAAATTGGTCACAGAGGGGCTGGAGAGCGGGATTAGCGAATTGTCGGTTGATGAAATATGGGAGCAGGCAAGGACACGCACACAATAATGGCCGGGTATATAATTTCAAAATCTGCACAAGCCGATTTGATTAAGATAGCAAAGTACGGCGATGAAAATTACGGCATAGAGCGGTCAAATCAATATCGCGATCGGCTTAAAGAACAATTCGAAATCCTCGCCCATAATCCGAAATTATACCGTGAAAGGTGGGAGTTATCCCCGCCCATGCGAGTCTGCCCTTACGAATCCCATGTGATACTATACACAGTCCAACAAGGCCAAACCATCATTGTCCGTGTCCGGCACGCGCGTGAGGATTGGTCATAACTCCTACTCCCGCCGCAATATTTTCTCGCTCATTATGTTGCCTATCCAGCCGGACATAAACCGGGCTTTTACGTCGGCTGGGTCGTAGATTTGGTCTACCCAGTCTATGAAGCTGAGGTCTCCGGTTTCGGTGTATTTTAGATAATCCTCAAAGAAAAAATCCAGCATACCAGTCTTGCCGGCTTTCATGTGCAGGTATTTTATATTGAGCTGCTCGACGGCTGCTTCTATGGGTTCGCCCAAATGGAAGTGCTTATAGAGAACCCCAGTAATCCCGGTGCGGTCTGCACCTGATTTACAGTGCATCAGGCAAGGATATTCTATGGTTTCAAATAACTCCCTAAGCCCGTGCAGGCTTTCCTTCGAGGGCGTGTCGCGGGAGTACATACGAAAATCCACCAGCTTGATACCATGTTTTTCGCAAGCTTCTTTTTCCAAGGCGTAAAAGCCTTTGTCGCTTTCACCGCGCAGGTTCAAAATGGTTTTAATACCGTCCTTGGCCAGTTGCGCTATACGCTTGGGTGAAGGTTGGTTAGCGCGGTACATAGCATCCCCGCCTTTTGGGCCAATATGGTGCTGATTGTTAAACCAGATGCGCAAAAAACCATGATCCCCCCAAGTTAAATCTTTATAGGCCTGTTTGCGCCCCTCAGGGGTATTTAAATCCAACGCCATATATTCCCTTAATAATACTGTCTTGTAAATTTGGGCTAAATACCCGATATGCGTATCTTGTAAATACAAACCTAGCAGGGAGGAAAGATTTGTTCAAACGGTTCATGAACCTGAAATTTGTACAAATGTCTTTGGCATTCCTGGTGGCAAATTATATGCGCCTGGTGCGGCGGACGACCCGTTGGCAGTTTGAGGGGCTGGACGTCCTTAAACCTATTCAAGATAGCGGCGCAGGTTTTGTGGCCGTTGTCTGGCATTCGCGCTTTATGATGACCCCGGCGGGCTGGTCTAAAATGGTGCAAAAGCCCCATGTGCTTATCTCAAAATCCAGAGATGGTGACCTCGTCACCTATGTGGCGCAAATGCTGGGCGTCAAAGTGATACGCGGGTCGCGCCGTGCCAAATTTAAGGACAAAGACAAACGCGGCGCAGGTGCCCTGCGCGAAATGATTGACGTCATCAACCAAGGCGATTGCGTGGTTATGACCCCGGACGGCCCGCGCGGCCCGCGTATGCATATGGGAGAGGGCCCCCTGCGGCTGGCGAAATTATCGGGTGCGCCCGTGATTGCTTTTGCCCTTTCCAAGTCCAACAATAAATTGTTTAATTCATGGGATAGGTTTATGCTGCCCT
>JALSHM010000105.1 GCA_026982235.1 Robiginitomaculum sp.
CCGATGATATAATCTGTGTCTGTTTCTTTAATGACATCAAGCTCTTTAACATTGCCCAGATAAATTATGGTCGCCAATGTCATATGGTGCTTGGTCACCCAAAGCCCAATATCCGTACCGCCCGCCAACAAGATGGCGTCTGGATATTCACCCAATAAGGCCGTTAACTGTTCCGTAGTCTTGGGTATAAAAAACTGTTTGTGTTGGCCGTGAATATTAGCAGATATATGTATCAATTCACTGTGTTGCAATTTGGCCAAGTGGTCTGTGTTATCCGCGAAAACCGCTTGCGCCCCCATAGCTTTGGCGGCTTCTATAATGGGGCCATACCCCGTACAGCGGCACAAATTTCCGGCTAAAGCTTCCTCTATATTATCGCGCGTATAGGTGAGGTCATCCATTTGTAATGCGTAGAGCGACATAACAATACCCGGCGTGCAAAACCCGCATTGGGAACCATGTTTTTCTGCCACCAGTTTTTGAATTTGGTGGGGCGCATCTGGCGTTCCGATGCTTTCGATTGTCACCAATTCTTTGCCGTCCAGCGCCGGGACGAATAAGATGCAGGCATTGACGCTACGGGTTATTAGTTGAGCATCTACCAGTTCGCGCAAGACCACGGTACAGGCACCGCAATCCCCCTCGGCACAGCCTTCTTTGGTGCCCGTGCGCATTTTGCGTTCGCGCAAATATTGCAATACGCTCATGGTAGGGTCGAGATGGCTTTCCCGTACAACTTCGCCGTCAAGCAGGAACTGGATGTAATCCCGTGTACCCATTAACACCTTACCCCCTCACCACGCTGTCGCGCACCTCTCCCTAAGGGAGAGGTTAAGTGTGTTTCACCATTTATGATGTTCAAAATAACAAAGGTCGCCGCAGCAGCGTCTCCTCTCCCATAGGGAGAGGAACAAGGTGAGGGGATGAGATGTTGATTGCTATCGCCAATATATCTCATCAACTCCCCCGATAGGTGGAATAGCCGTATGCGGACAGTAAAAGTGGGACATGGTAATGGCGCTCTTGGTCGGCTATCATAAACCTAATCGGGATAATATCTAAGAAATCGGAGCCGCCATTGTTTGCCAAATAATCGCCCGCATGAAAATCGAGGCGGTAAATGCCGTGCGTAAAATCATCACCTTGCAAAAGCGGGTTATCAACACGGCCATCCTCATTGGTTTTATGGCTAGAGAGAAACTGTGCTTCGTCGCCCCCAAGCCTATACAGATCAACCCGCATGTCCGCCGCTGGCAAGCCCGTCATTGTATCCAGCACATGTGTTGTCAATTTGGTCATATCATCTTTCGTTAGATTCAGGCGAATATGCGCGTTCTTGTTAAAAAATTCAATAAAAATTGTGGACACAAGGCGGTATGTCTAACAATATAAAACCATGACGTATCAAAGAGATTTATCCGGCTATGGCGCCAACCCACCCCATCCTAAATGGCCCAATGATGCGCGTTTAGCCGTGCAATTTGTTTTGAATTATGAGGAGGGCGGGGAGAATTGTGTTTTGCACGGGGACGACGGTGCGGAGACATTTCTATCGGAAATCGTTGGCGCTGCGCCTGTGCCAGGTGCGCGGCATATGAGTATGGAAAGCTTGTACGAATATGGCGCGCGGGCAGGGGTTTGGCGCGTGTTAAAGTTGTTTGAAGACGAAGGTTTGCCGCTAACAGTTTTTGCCGTTGCCCACGCCCTCAAACGTGCCCCCCATATGGTCGACGCATTTTTGAAACGCGGGCACGAGATTGCGAGCCACGGCCTGAAATGGATCAATTACCAATATGTGGATAAGGAGACCGAACGCGCCCATATCGAAGAAAGTATCGAGATATTTAAAGCCCTGACGGGGATGCCGCCAAAGGGCTGGTATACGGGGCGCACCAGCCCCAATACCCGTGACCTTATTAGCGAATACGGTTTTACCTATGATGCCGATGATTATTCCGATGATTTGCCGTTCTGGTCTACCCAGACGAAAACCCCGCATCTGATTGTGCCTTATACGCTGGACACCAACGATATGCGCTATTGTGCGGCGCAGGGTTTTAACGCTGGAGATCAGTTTTATACTTATCTAAAAGACGCCTTTGATACGCTCTATGCGGAAGGGCAGACCGCACCTAAAATGTTATCTATTGGCCTGCATTGCCGCATATCGGGACGGCCAGCCCGCACGGCGGCATTGGCGCGGTTCCTGCGCTATGTAAAATCCCATGATAAAGTCTGGGTCACGCGCCGCATAGATATTGCCAAGCATTGGCGGAAAGTGCATCCTCATGACCAAGGATGAATTTATGGCCGCATTCGGCGGGGTTTATGAGCATTCGCCCTGGGCCGCGCAGCGGGCCTTTGATAAACTAGCCGCGCAGCGGGCCTTTGATAAATTAGCGGCAGAACGCGCCTTCGATGTTGATTTCAGTTCGCCCTGTTTTGTGATTACCTCCATGCGCAAAGTTGTGGACGCAGCCAGTAGGGCAGAGAAAGATTCCCTCATCAAAGCACATCCGGACTTGGCAGGTAAATTGGCTTTATCAGGCGAATTGACGGCAAGCTCTACCAAAGAACAGGCGGGTGCGGGGCTGGATCAATGTTCACCGCGTGAGCTTGAAAAGTTTCAGACATATAATAAGGCCTATTGGGAAAAATTCGGCTTTCCATTTATTGTTGCCGTCAAAGGCATGAACCGAAAAGATATTCTGAAAGCGTTCAAGAAACGGTTGAAAAATTCCGAAGTTGAAGAGCGAAAAACCGCGCTGGAACAAATTCATAAAATCGCGGCAATCCGCATAGAGGGGTGGTTTGATGCCAATACCTGAATTTACAAAACTCACCAACCTTGCGGCGACCCGTCTTGGTGCCCAAGTCGTCTTTGCGACCGATGATTTTTTCGCAGATAAGGCGCGTTTGATAGACCCAAAACCGCCTGTATTTATCGCGGGTAAATATGACGACAATGGTAAATGGATGGATGGCTGGGAAAGCCGCCGCAAGCGGGTAGAGGGGCATGATTTTGCTGTGGTTAAGCTTGGACGCAGCGGTATTATTTCTGGTTTCGAAGTCGACACTTCCCATTTCACAGGCAATTTTCCGCCGTTCTGCTCAATAGACGTCGCACGCTCGGACGCAGAAATGCCGAACGATTCAGATTGGCAAGAAGTCGTAGGGAAGTCCGAATTGCAAGGGGATAGCCAACACTATTACGCCGTGGATAATAGTGAGATTTGGACACATGTGCGTTTGCATATCTATCCAGACGGCGGCGTGGCGCGGCTGCGGGTTTACGGGCAGGTGTTTATGGATTGGGATAGTTTTGACCAAACCCATACCATCGACTTGGCGGCGCTAGAATATGGTGGCCAGGCACTATATGCCAACGATACCCATTTCGGCGTGCCGGAAAACCTGATTGCGCCCGGTAAGGGCATCAATATGGGGGACGGCTGGGAGACAAGACGCAATCTCGCCCGTGCCACCGATCCGGACTATTGGACGAAAACCCACGATTTCGCAATTCTAGAATTGGCACATAAAGGCACGGTTGAACGCATCTTGATAGACACGGCCTATTTCAAAGGCAATTTCCCCGATAGGGTTTCCATTCAGGCGACAGATTTAAGCGGCTTGGCGTATGGGGAAATTATAGAGGCATCAAAAGACTGGCCGGAACTGCTGAGCATACAAAATTTGACTGCAGATAGTGAACATGAATATATACCAGCCGGGGCAGATCCAATAACCCATATCCGCCTAAATATTTATCCTGATGGTGGTGTGTCACGTGTGCGCATGTTTGGGAAGATTACAGGTTGATGAGAAAAGGTTTAGCCAACTCCACCTCATCACAATTATCCCCGTCGCCACCTCTGTCCACAACCAGAAAATCGCTTACGGCATCCAGCGCCAGCGAATAATGATGCCAAGTGCCGGCGTGGTAATTTACGCCTTGGTTCGCACTGGCCAGAAAGACTTTTATCTGGCTTTCGTCAAATGCGCCCTTGGGAGCAACGACCACTAAATATGGGTTTCCCGATAAGGGCATGAACATTTGTGACGATAGGGGATGCCGTTCCATAATCTCTATTCTTATGGGTAGAGGGAGCGGTGTGCTGCGGAAAATATTGACCAGTGTTTGGCCGCCCTGTGCATTTACATCTATGGCGGCTAAATCATGATAGCGCCGCGTGTGCCCATAATTTATGGGTGTGCTATGCCCGTGCGCTGCAATCACATCTCCGAATGGTGCAAATATTGCGCTTGTGAGAGGTATGGGAGATAGTGTACGTGTCATGATAATAATTCCTATTGCGATGTGATTGTAGGACTTAATGGCTTTGGAGGCAAATGTGTTTGGGTTTATGACACGAAAAAACAAGCGGCAAAATCTTGGGGGGCAAGGTGAAAACCTCAGGGGGCAAAATGCCGAATTTGCGGCTTTGCGCAAAAACATTATTGGCCATGATGCGGTTATTGACGGGCCATTTGGCGCGCGGCGTTTG
>JALSHM010000106.1 GCA_026982235.1 Robiginitomaculum sp.
GGCGCGTATAAATTTAACCGCTATTTGAACAAAAAACACACACCGCCAACATTAGTACTGAACACTGATATGCGCCCGAGCGAGACAGCAACATTGGTCACAGCCATCAATAGAGGGCGCGATTTAATCAATACACCCGCTAGCGATATGGGGCCTAAGGCGCTGCATGCAGAGGCTAAAAACCTAGCCCAATCCCACGGGGCGGTATTCAAGGCGACAGTTGGCAAAGACTTACTGAAACAAAATTACCCCATGATTCACGCCGTTGGCCGTGCGGCACACGAAAAACCGCGCTTGCTGGAAATAATCTGGGGGGATGCAAGCAATCCATCCTTAGCCCTGGTCGGCAAAGGCATAACTTTCGATACGGGCGGCGTGAATATAAAATCAGCCGCTGGCATGCGCATCATGAAAAAAGACATGGGCGGCGCGGCACATGCTTTAGCGCTCGCCGAAATGATTATGGCCGAAGAATTGCCTGTGCATTTACATGTATTATTAGCGGTGGCAGAAAATTCTGTGTCTGGCAATGCGTTTAGACCCGGTGATGTATTATCGTCGCGCAAAGGCCTCACCGTGGAAATTGACAATACCGATGCAGAGGGTCGGTTGGTATTGGGTGATGCTTTGGCGCGTGCTTCAGAAGACAATCCAGACCTCATCATAGATTTTGCTACGTTGACGGGTGCTGCACGGGTGGCATTGGGGCCAACCTTGCCACCGTTTTTTTCGAACCGCACAAAACCTATTAACGCGATTTTACAAAGCGGTAATGACCAGCTGGACCCACTTTGGCATATGCCGCTGTGGGCGCCTTATATGAACCTGCTCTCCTCCCCAATCGCCGATATGAAAAATTCTGGGAGCAGTTTTGCAGGCTGTGTTACGGCGGCATTGTTTTTACAAAAATTTGTCGGGGAAAATCAAAATTGGATGCATTTGGATGTTTATGGCTGGAACCCGACAAATGCACCCGCAAAACCAAAAGGCGGTGAAATTTTCGCGGTGCGCGCTCTGTATCATTGGCTCAAGGCGGGCGGTCTGAAAAACCTGTAATTTATCGGCTTTGATAGCCCATCAATAATTCCGCGAACCAGCGCCCGGCAATAAGGGCGGTAATATCACTTACATCCAAGCCTGGATCAAATTCACAAAGGTCGACGGCTTTCACTTTTTTATGGCTAGCAATAAGGCGGGCGCTTTCGAAAAATTCCAACGGCGTGAACCCGCCTGCCCGTCCACCCGGAGCACCCGGCGATAAAGCCCGCTCAATGACATCAATATCAAAGTCCACATAAATCACATCACACTTTTCGGACAAATATTGCAAACCCGTAGCGACGGTTTGCACAACACCGTTTTTGCGGCAGTCCGCCATTGTGTGGACGGTAATACCAGCATCCAGCGCCGTTTCGTGCATGTCGCGACTATTGGCAAATGGGGCTATGCCGATTTGCACAATATGGGCACCCGGCAGGCCATCTTCGAGCAAGCAACGCACCGGATTGCCGTTGGCCGGGCCGTTTTTGGTGGTGCGTAAATCAAAATGCGCATCAAGGGTGAGCAGGCCTACATTTTTTAGAGAAGGGTCTAGCGCATATACGCCCGCCCGCGTCACCCCGTTATGCCCGCCAATGAGGGCGGATAATTCGTGAGCTTTGGTGAGCGGCCTAAACACCTTAACAATTGGAGCAAAGCCGTCTGCGGGACTAAGCCCTGCACAATCTACATCCCCATAATCACAAACAGCAAGACCATCTAAATCAATGCCCGCCTCCAGATCATAAGTACTAATCCGCTTAAGGGCGGCACGAAATATTTCCGGTGCGCGGTGATAAGCACTGGGTGTTACACAACCAAGGGTCAAAGGGGCACCGAGCAGAGCAACACGCCCTGCTTTTCGAGATAGCAGCCCTGCGATATTTGGCCAATCTTTGTTTTGCATAAATCTGCGCCTCACCCTATAAGCCTGTCATGACACTTCAATTTGACACTCTATTCATAAACGCCAATTTGGCAACAATGAACCCGGATATTGACGCGCCTTATGGTGCGATTGAGAATGGGGCATTGGGTGTGAAAAACGGGCGGATAGCTTGGATTGGTGCGGTTAGGGATTTACCAGAATATAGAGCATCCAAAACCCATGACTGCGACAATGCCTGGATAACTCCGGGGTTTGTTGATTGTCATACACATCTCATATTCGAAGGGAACCGCGCTAAGGAATTTGAAGCGCGCCTAAAGGGGGACAGCTATGAAAAAATAGCCAAAGCAGGGGGCGGTATCATTTCTACTGTCAATGCCACACGCGCTATGCGCGAGTCTGGCCTCTATCATGATGCAGTCTTGCGCTTATCTGATATGAAATCCCAAGGCATAACCACTATAGAAATCAAATCTGGCTACGGGCTTAATCTTGAGACAGAAATAAAAATGCTCAATGTGGCTAAAAAAATCGGCGAATATGAAAATGTCCGGGTTTGCACTACATTCCTGGGCGCCCATGCTTTACCGCCAGAATACAAAGACAGGCCGGACGATTATATTGATTTGGTTTGCAATGACATGATCCCAAAAATAGCAGAGCTTGGCTTGGCCGATGCGGTGGACGGGTTTTGCGAAAATATTGCTTTTAGCACGGCGCAAATCAGACGGGTTTTTAAAGCCGCGCAAAAATACGGGCTTCCGGTTAAACTTCATGCGGAGCAACTCTCTCACCAAGGCGGCACAAAATTAGCGGCAGAATTTGGGGCACTGTCCGCAGATCATCTCGAATATATAGATGAGGACGATGTTAAATCCATGGCCAAAGCCGGCATGGTTGCCGTACTATTGCCGGGCGCTTTTTATTATCTCAAAGAAACCCAAAAACCACCGATAGATTTATTCCGCAAGCACGGTGTACCCATGGCGCTTGCTACGGATTGCAATCCCGGAAGTTCGCCGATAACCTCCCCGCTTCTTATTCTAAATATGGCTTGTACATTGTTTGGATTCACGCCCGAAGAAGCCTTGGCGGGTATGACGCGCGAGGGCGCAAAATCTCTTGGACTGAGCCAGAAAACGGGGACTTTGGAAATAAATAAAAGTGCAGACTTGGCTATTTGGGCAATAGAACACCCCGCAGAATTGAGCTATTGGGTCGGAAATGTCACCATCTTAAATAGGTTTTATCAGGGCAAAGAGTATGAATAAGGCAATAAAAATTAAAGTAGGTCATGTATCTCTCGATATTTGGCGGTCCGTATACCGTGACGGCATTAGCATCAAACTTGACGCATCCGCCAAAGCCGCTTGTGAAAAGTCCGCAAAAATTGTCAAGACCGCCGCTGCTGGTGCCGACCCGGTTTACGGGGTCAATACCGGGTTTGGGAAATTGGCACGCATTCAAATTAGCGCTGAGGATACGGCCACATTACAGCGCAATCTTATTTTGTCCCATTGCTGTGGGGTGGGAGAACCGACGCCGGAACCGATAGTGCGCTTGATGATGGCTTTGAAAATAAACTCATTAGGGCGCGGGGCGTCTGGAGTGAGTTGGCGCTTAATCGCGCTCTTGCAAGACATGTTAGCAAAAGGTGTCACACCCATAGTGCCAGGGCAAGGTTCCGTTGGTGCGTCGGGCGATCTCGCGCCGCTTGCCCATATAGCCGCCGCTATGATTGGTGAGGGGGAAGCGACCTATAAAGGTAAACGCATGGCGGCGGGTAAAGCTCTCAAAAAAGCAGGGCTCAAACCCATTATCCTACGCGCTAAAGAGGGTCTTGGCCTGATTAACGGCACACAATTTTCGACTGCCTACGCCTTGGCTGGTTTGTTCGAGGCGCAACTCTTAGCCCGAACCGCACTGGTAACGGGGGCTATGAGTGTTGATGCGGCCATGGGGTCGTCGGCACCATTTCGCAGCTTTATCCACGAGCTGCGTGGTCACGGCGGACAAATGCATGCAGGACAGGTCTTGCGTAATTTAATGGCTGGCTCGCCTTTGCGCGACAGTCATTTTGAAAATGATGAACGGGTGCAAGACCCATATTGTCTGCGCTGCCAACCACAGGTTATGGGCGCGTGTATGGATATTCTGAACCAAGTATCGAAAACCTTAGAAATTGAAGCCAATGCGGTCACTGATAACCCGCTGGTGGATATTGAGACGGGCGACATCCTATCGGGCGGTAATTTCCATGCCGAGCCTGTGGCCTTTGCCGCTGACCAAATCGCACTGGCCTTGGCGGAAACCGGAGCCATTGCGCAAAGACGCATATCGCTCTTGGTCGACCCGGCGCTTAGCTTTGGCTTGCCCGCATTCCTATCACCAAACCCCGGCGTTAATTCCGGATTTATGATAGCCGAAGTAACCAGTGCGGCGCTCATGAGTGAGAACAAGCAGCGGGCAAACCCATGTAGCACAGACAGCACCCCAACATCGGCCAACCAAGAAGACCATGTCTCTATGGCCGCCCACGGCGCACGGCGGTTGATGGATATGGTGCAAA
>JALSHM010000107.1 GCA_026982235.1 Robiginitomaculum sp.
AGGTTTATGCTGCCCTTGCCGTTTGGGCGGGGCAAAATCATCTTTGCCGGCCCCGTGAGACTTGCCAAAGACGCCGGCAATGCCGATATAGAAACTGCCCGCCAGCAATTGGAAAATATGCTCAACCAAGCTTCACAAAAATGCGACCGGGATATGGGCAGTGAAACAATCTTGCCCGCAAAAACCCATAAGCCTGCCAGAGCTGATAAGAAAGTAAAACCGTGAAGAAGACGCCACTCCTTAAAACCTATAGCGCCGTAACACGCATAGTGGCGCCAGCTTTACCTTTATGGCTCAAACGCCGCGTCGCCAAAGGTAAGGAAGACCCGGCGCGCATTGGTGAACGCCAAGGCATAGCCAGCAAGCCCCGCCCACAAGGCAAGCTGGTCTGGCTACACGCCGCCAGTGTCGGGGAATCGCAAATGCTGATGCCAGTGATTTTGCGGATATTATCAGAGAATCCAAATTTCCATATTGTCATGACTACGGGCACAATAACTTCGGCAGAATTACTGGCCGGGCAACTCCCCAGGAACGCCGTGCATCAATACGCACCCGCCGATCATCCCAAGGCGGTGAAAAACTTCCTTAACCATTGGCAGCCAGATCTAGCTATATTCGCCGAAAGTGAGTTATGGCCAAATATGATTATGCAGACCAAAGCCAGAAACATCCCCCTAGCCCTTATCAATGCCCGCATGAGCGCCGCATCTATCGAGCGTTGGGGTAAGCGCGGCAAAAAATCCGGCGCGGCCTTGCTGGCATGTTTTGATTTGATCTTGGCGGCGGATACGGCCACTGCCAACGGCCTTACTTGGCTGAGCGGACGAGAGATAGAAGCCGCAGGCAATCTCAAAGACGCCGCCCCTGCCTTAACTGCGCATAAGGACGAGCTTAAGAAACTTAAAGCCGCGTTAGGGCGCCGCCCGATTTGGTGTGCCGCCAGCACGCACGCAGGTGAAGAAGAATTGATAAGCGCGGCAGCATTAGAGATAAAATCCCAAAAGCCAAACGCCCTGCTAATCCTCGCCCCGCGCCATCCCGAACGGGCGGCAGAGGTCAAAGATATATTCACCAAAGCTGGCTTGAATGTACTGCGCTATTCTTCAAACACCACGCCAAATGATAAGGCAGACGTCTATCTCGTCGACCAAATAGGCAAAATGGGACTGGTCTATAGCTTGTCCAATATCGCATTTATCGGTGGCTCTTTACTGGATGGTTTATCGGGGCATAACCCACTAGAGCCTGCGCGGTTGGATTGCGCCGTTATTACGGGCACCCATATTTCCAGCTTCGCCGATACCTATATGTCCATGCTTGCCTTTGAGGCAGCCGACAGGGTTTTATCACCCGAAGAATTAGCCCCCGCCATACTTAAATATATGCAAGATACCAAAGCCCGCCAAGCCAAAGCGGATGCGGCTATGAAATTCGCACACAGCCGCGATGCCGTGCTAGATTATGTTTGGGACAAGCTCACCCCTTTAATGCCAAAGGAAAACTAGATGCAAGCGCCGGATTTTTGGAACCATAAATATGGCCGCGAAGCCGCACCATTTATCCGCACAGTGCTGACACCTTTGGGCTGGGTGTACGCCTTAGTGACGGCAAGACGTATTGCAACAACCGCACCTTATGATCCCGGTATTCCGGTTATTTGCGTAGGCAATGCCAGTGTTGGCGGCGTCGGCAAAACCCCGGTCACGGCCTATTTACTCGAGAGCTTAACCCGCATGGGCATTAAGGCAGTTGGCCTATCGCGAGGGTATGGGGGTCGGGAAAAAGGGCCACTCCTGGTTAAATCCAAACACACATTCAAAGACGTGGGCGACGAACCCCTGTTACTGGCGCGCAAAGGCCCGGTCTGGGTCTCGGCGGGTCGCGACGACGGGGCGCGAGCTGCGGTCGGGGCTTTGACCGGGTTTAGCAATATGGGTGCCGAAGTCATTATCATGGACGATGGTCACCAAAACCCGCTAGTCAAGAAGACTTTGTCTTTACTGGTCGTTGACGCGGAAATCGGCTTTGGTAATGAGCGGGTGTTTCCGGCAGGCCCCTTACGCGAGCCTGTCAAAACTGCCCTCGCCCGCACCGATGCGGTGATATTGATGAAACCGACACCAGACTTTGCGCCAAGCGAAGACCTCTTGGAACAGCTGAAACCCTTGCCTGTTATTGCCGCCCATCTCGCACCTTATGGCCAGCTGCCAAAAGGCAAATTATACGCATTCGCGGGCATAGGTAGGCCGAATAAATTTTTTGATGCCTTGATAAGGGCGGGTGCGGATTTAGTTGAGAGCCAGCCCTACCCCAATCATTATGCGTATAAAGATACGGATATGAAAAACCTGATTGACTTGGCTCGCGAGGACGAGGCCACGTTGATCACCACAGAAAAAGACTATGTTCGTATCCCCAAAGGCTTTCAAAAACATGTGGCGGTCTGGCCTGTTGCCGTACAGTTTGAAGATGAATTAACTTTGCGGCGTATTTTACATCCCATTATTTCAGCAGTACGACCGGGGGTGAAAAAATGATTGCCAAGTTTTTTAAACATTTAATTTGGCGGTTGGAAGTACTGGCCTATGATTTTGTTAGGCTCCTTATGCTACCGTTTTCTTTGGCGCAAGTCTCTGGCTTTGCAGGCAAGTTAATCGGGTTTATCGGCCCCAAGACCTCAAAACACCATATCGCCAAAACCAATATGAAGCTGGCATTCCCGGACGCGGACGAAGCGCAAATAGACGCCTGGCTGGCGGAAAGTTGGAACCGTATGGGGCGAACTTTTGGCGAATTTCCATTGCTGGGGCGCATCAAAGTTTTTGACGAAAATTCCAATGTGGAAGTCGTCGGGCTGGAAATTTTGGAGAGACTAAAGCGGGAGAAAAAAGGTGCGGTGCTTATCTCCGGTCATTTCGCCAATTGGGAATTGATGGCCGCCGTGTTCTCTCAGGCAAAATTACCCGTACGGGTCACGTACCGCCCGACCAATAATCCGTATTTTGACAAGCGTATCCGCGCCCAAAGAAAAGCCTACGGTATCGAGCTTATGGTCGCTAAGTCGGGTTCAAAAGGTGCTAAAGAGCTTATCCGCGCCCTGCGTAGTGGGGACAGTGTCGCGCTCCTGAATGATCAAAAATTCAATGAAGGCATTGAAATTCCGTTCTTTGGCCACGGCGCCATGACTGCCCCAGGCCCTACCCGCCTTGCTATGCAAACGGGTGCACCCCTCATCCCTATGTCCATTGTGCGCACGGGCGGCATAAATTTCCGGGTCACCATACACGAAGAAATTAAGCTAGCAGACACAGGCAACAAACCCGCCGACATCCGCGCAACGGTTATAAAGATTACAGAATTTATAGAAAACCAAATCCGCCAAAACCCCACTGATTGGTTCTGGGTGCATCGAAGATGGCCTAAGGATATGTATAAGCGGGATTAAACAAATTCTAGGCGGGGCGTCTTGCCGAGCGCATTTGCTATCTTTGTCAAGGTTTTGGGCTGTGGCCATTGTCCGCCTTCAATGCGAGCGACTTGTGCCTGCGTAATGCCAGCCTTTTCTGCCAATTGCGCCTGTGTCAACCCAGCCTCGGCACGGGCTTTTATCATGGTGCTAGCCAGCGCAAATTCAGGTGCTAATTTATCATATTCCGCTTTGACTTTCGGGTCTTTCATGGCCTCAGCCATCATATCTTCAAAACGGATAGTTTTTGTCTTGATCATTTCAAATATTCCTTATATCTATTACGTGCTTTTTGTAGTTCGCGTTTGGGTGTTTTTTGCGTCTTTTTGGTAAAGGCGCTGCATACCACTATTTTCTTGCCAACGACCGTAAAATATATGGCGCGGGCAATCCCAGTCTTGCCTTTCATCCGCATTTCCCACAACTTGTCCTCCAAATGTCTTACATAAGGCATACCAACCTGTTGTGGACTTTGGGCAATGATAAATTCGCCGATACGGTAGAAACGCGCCTGTAAATCGCGCGGCAAAGCATCGATTTCACGTTGCGCCTCCGGCAGTATTTCAATCACCCACTCAACCATATATCAGATATGATATAATGCGGTACAGGAAAATGTCAAGCCTTAGGGTTAGCGCTTTAGCGCCACTGCTTCGATCTCAATCAACACATCATCGCGCCCCCAATCTATCCCCGGCACTGCTGAGCGGGCGGGTCTGTGGGTCGTGAAGTATTCAGCGTAAATTTCGTTCATCCGGGGAAAGTCTTTTGGGTTTTTTAGGAATACTTAAAACAATCAGCCCGCGTCCCGCAATTTATCCCAAGCTTTGAATTCGTAGGCTATGGACTGCTTTATCATTTCGCGCCAGACGGGTTCGGCTATTTCTATGCTTAGCCCTTGTTTGCGCGCTTCGGCTTTGACCTTGGTGACTACGTCTTCGATACGGACGCTATCGTAAACGGCGGCGCGGTCGGTTTTTATGCGGGCGGCGGCTTCCATATAGGCTTGGCGGCGGACG
>JALSHM010000108.1 GCA_026982235.1 Robiginitomaculum sp.
CGCAGAGTTTCTTAAAGACAAATAATGGCAAGTAAAATTATAACGAATAACAAGTCTTATAATAAGGTGGCAGTCTGGTTCCATTGGGGTATTGGCGGGTTAATTATCTTGCTGTTGGTGGCGGGGGTTTTGATGGATAACACTCCCAAAGATAATATCTCTTTGCGAGCCATGGTTTATAATTGGCACAAGTCGGTTGGCCTATTGATATTGGTTTTGTCAGTTGCTCGCCTATTGTGGAAATTTACCCATAAAGCACCAGCCCCTCTGCCCGGGATTAAACCGTGGGAAAAACTGGCTGCGAAAACCGTCCATGCTTTGTTTTATGTGTTCATGATTGGTATGCCATTAGTGGGCTGGGCGATAACCTCTACGTCGCGGTTTCCGTCGTTTTTGTTTAACTGGACAAAATTGCCCATACCAGAAATGCCTTTTTGGAAAAATTTAGACAAAGCCGCCAAGACAGACGCAAATGATTTTTTTGTAGAAATCCATGAGCTTATGGCCTTTGCGGCCATTGCCCTGATTTTGCTGCATGTATTTGCTGCGCTCAAGCACCATAAAGCTGGTAAAGAGATTTTGGTGCGCATGATGCCGAATTACTCTCGGAAAATTGGCTAATGCGGGTTTTGGGTATCCTTATAACATGCGCCGTCTTGCTGGCCTATGGCCAAGCTAATGGCCAGGTTAGTCAGCAGGTATTGGAAGGGGTTAGGGTTGATGAACAATCAAACACTCTATGGGCAGTCAATAAAACCAAATCCAGATTATTATTTTCCGGTAATCAGGGCGGGGAAGTTTTTACAGGCTCTTTTGGCGAATTTGATGCGGTTATTGATTTTAACCCAGACGACCTAGCCAAGGCAAAGGTTGATGTAATCATAAATATGGACAGTGCAGAGGCGGGTGATGCCGAACGCACGGATGCTTTACCCGGAAAAGATTGGTTTTATGTCAAAAAATTCCCAGTCGCAAAATTTGAAGCCGCTGATTTTGAACATTTAGGCGGTGATAAATATGTGGTGAAGGGTAGTTTAACTATCCGTGATATACGCAAAAAACTGGATTTACCATTCACCTTGAAAATTGAGAACGGTAATGCCGTAATGGATGCCAAGCTGACCCTTAACCGCACCGCCTATAAAATAGGCACAGGCATGTGGGCAAGCGAAGCCTGGGTGAGCCATGATATTATTGTGAATATTCATCTTGAAGCACAACAAAACAAGTAGTTCTTACACATCCCCTAGGTGCAAATTAAGTGCTTGTTAGCGTACTTTCTCAACAGAAAATAAAGCTGTAATCTTTATCCTGGGATGATGTTCTAATGTGTTGGGGTAGGGCGTTACATTTGTTCTTAAGGGGAAATCCAAGCTAGTGGTTAGGCAGGATGCCCAGGTAAACTTTAAAGCACCTAGAACGGGCTCATATGCCGGATTGGTATTTTATAAAGTACCAGATGTTCCAAAGTTAGGTAAGAGGCCAAAGTTGCCAGAAGATAGTAGTATTGTGGAATCAGGCGGGGGACTGTCCATTATTGGTACGGCTTATTTTCCGTCTCAAGAATTATCTATTTTCAGTGACAGGCCTGTGGCTTCTCGGTCGCCCGCAACCTCATTCATTGCGTATCGTTTGAAGTTTTCCGGTAGGAGCAATACCCAAGTGCGTGTGGATCACGAAGCTGGTGGCGTACCACCTTTGCTCCCCCGCTCTGATGACGGCGCGCGCTTGGTGCGGTGAATTATTGCTCTGCCGTTTCGCGTAGTTCTTCTAGCTCCAACCACTCCTCTTCGCATTTTTCCAATTTGGTTTGAACCTTGTCGAGGTTTTCGATTGTCTGCGTAAAGCCGTCCGGGTCTTTAATATAATACTCTGGGTCTGCTAGCTTGGCGTTCAAAGCAGCCAGTTCTGCTTCTAGATTAGCAATAGTTTTTGGCAGGGTTTCTAGGGCGAATTTGTGTTTATAACTTAATTTGGGTTTTCCGCGTGAGGTTTCAGATGTGGGTTTTGTAGAATTGGGTTTTTGGTTTTTTTTCTTTGCGTTGGCGCGCACACCATGACCTCTTTGTGCAATCATATCGCTATATCCGCCCGCATATTCCTGCCAATGCGCGTCGCCTTCAAAAGCTATGACGGAATTTACCGTGCGGTCGAGAAAGTCCCGATCATGGGATACCAGCAATACTGTGCCTTTATAATCTGCTATCAATTCCTGTAGCAAATCCAAGGTTTCCAAATCCAGATCATTGGTCGGTTCATCTAGGATAAGCAGATTGGACGGCAGACGCAGGCCGCGCGCCAATTCTAGCCGCGCCCGTTCCCCGCCGGATAAGCGGCTAATAGGCGTGCGTTGTTGTTCGGGCAGGAATAGAAAATCCTTCATATAGCCTATGACATGTTTTTGGACGTCGCCGACCATAACACTATCTCCGCCGCCGCCTGTGAGGGCATCTTTTAAGGTGGTGTCAGGATCAAGCCCCTCGCGTTTTTGGTCGAGGATGAGCGGCTGTAAATTGGTGCCAAGCTTTATGGTGCCCGCATCGGCTTCTAACTGTCCCATGATCAATTTAAGCAAAGTGGTTTTACCACTGCCATTCGGGCCAATAATACCGATACGGTCGCCGCGTGCGATACGGGTTGAAAAGTCATCTATAATAAGACGTTCACCAAAGGCCTTGCTGACATGTTCTAGTTTGGCAACCAGTTTACCAGATGTCTGCCCTTCAGTGACGCTAATATTGGCTTTACCGACAGATTGTTTTTCGTTTCGTTTTGTGTCGCGTAGATTGCTTAATTCTTTGAGGCGGCGCACATTACGCTTGCGGCGTCCGGACACGCCGTGGACAACCCAGTGCTGCTCGCGTTCTATTTTGCGCGATAGCTTGTGACGGTCGAGTTGTTCTTGTTCGAGGAAATTATCGCGCCAATCTTCGAACGCGCCGAATCCTTTATTGATTTGATGGGTTTCGCCTCGGTCAACCCAGATGGTCTCGCGTGTTAGTTTTGAGAGGAAGCGCCTGTCATGGGAGATAAGAATAAGTGCGCCTTTATAGGCCGCTAATTTGCCTTCCAGCCATTCAATAATTGGCAAGTCGAGATGGTTGGTGGGCTCGTCTAGCATGAGCAAATCTGGTTCAGGGGCGAGGGCGCGGGCGAGGGCGGCACGGCGGGATTCGCCGCCAGAAATATTCTGCGGCTTGGCTGTGCCGTCCAATCCCAAAGCATCCATCAAATAGTGAATGCGGTAACCATCATCGGCGCCTTCGAGACCGCCTGCAATATATTCGTTCAGGCTATTATAGGACGATAAATCTGGCTCTTGGTGCATATAACGTACCGTGGTTCCGGGCTTTAAAAACCGCTCACCTTCATCAGGTTGTAATATGCCAGCTGCAATTTTTAGCAATGTCGATTTACCTGATCCATTGCGACCAACCAAACACATGCGCGCATTAGGTTGTACCGTAAATTCCGCTCCTTCGATTAAAGGCGTAGTGCCGAAAGATAAATGGATGTTTTTCAATGTGAGAATCGGTGGTGCCATAAGAGGGTCTTTTAGGTGAGTTCAGTGTTTATTCTTGTGGGCTTATATGGCGGTTGGCAAAAAATTCATCCTAAAAAAGCATTTATTTGGATAAATAGGAGATATAGCACTATTATAGACATTAAATTGCCATATTCGTGATTCATATCATGGAAAACAAAGCGGATGTCTGGTATGCTGTGGCTCATCTCGGTGAAGTTGTGTTGCATAAACACATCATTAACGGAGATTAATGCAATATGAAGACAGATTAGGGTGTAATTTACGTTCGAAGGTTATATGTTTAACGAGATAGGCGACTGATTTGGTACATTATGTACGGGAATAAAATGGTCAATAAAAGGCACATACGCATCCCTGAAGGAAAAATACAGGGTCATAAGACGGTTTTTAGAGCTGCCTTATTAGCGTGTGCTTGTGTTACACTCTTCCCATCGGGCACGGCATTTGCGCAAGCACAAAATACAAATGAACGGCCTATTATGGCCACTACAGTGCCTCAAACTGCTCCAGAAAAAACTTTGCCCAATGATTTGCAGCCTGAAACTTTAAGAACTCCGACGGTAAAAACGATTAGCCCCAAAGATATAAAACGGCGGAAGCAAGCTCGTAGTAATCGCTGGAATACTCAGACACTAACGCAGCCGACAGGTCTAAGCGCTGTAAGTCCGCGTTCGGCACCGCCAATGGCGGGGTCACGGGTGCAGGCAGACATATTGCCTACGGATTTACTGTCTACAGAAGATTTGTTGTTTGCGGGCGATGCCACGGCCTTACAAAATACTGTGCCGCAACTCGGTGTGAACTCACGTTCTGACGGCGTTATAAGTCTTAGCTCTTCTTTGCGCGGCGCATTATTTGACATGCCCAGCACTGATAATGTTAATACGTCTGTTTTTAAACTGGACTTGGGTGGGCAGCCTTGTCTTGGGACGTCCGTAG
>JALSHM010000109.1 GCA_026982235.1 Robiginitomaculum sp.
AAACACCGCCGTGTGGTCTAACCCTCACGAAACATTTTTGCATGCTTTCTACGGTATTCCGGTGAAGGCGAAACCACACGGGCCGTCCTATAAGACGACCAGAAAATAGCAAACCGTCAATCTGGAAGGATGTGACGCATTTTGTGCTGGAAGAACATAAAACCTAACCCGCCGCCATCACAGCCTGAACCTTTGCCATCAACGTATCGCCTTGTTCTTGCATGTTTTTGAAAGCTTTCAGGATGATATTTATATCCTCTTTCGTGTGGGCGGCAGAGAGGCTTATGCGCAGCAGTGAGCTGGATTGGGGCGTTCCGGGCGGGACAGCTAGATTGACATAAACGCCCTTTTCCAGCAACCAATTCCATTCGGTGGCCGCAATCACTTCATTAGGACGGCGCACGGCTATGATCGGGCTGGGGGGGCCGCACAGTTCAAAACCCAGTTCAGATAAACCTTTGTGGAGTTGCAAGCCTCGGTCACGCAGATTATCGCGCAGTTCCGGTTTCGTGGCAATTTTGTCCAGAGCCGCCCGTGCCGCCGCTACATTCGACGGGGTCGGGGACGCGGTGAACATATAGGCGCGCATGGCTTTGCGGGTGATCTCAAAACCTTTGTGTTTCGACAAACAAAATCCGCCAATTGATGCTAAACTTTTAGAAAATGTGCCCGAAATAAAATCAACTTGGTTCAGCACTCCCTCTTCTTCGGCTAAGCCACAACCTGTAGAGCCGAATACGCCGAACGAATGTGCTTCGTCAATATAGAGATAAGCGCCGTGCTTTTTGCAAACATCTACGAATTCCTTAATAGGCGCGCGGTCGCCGAACATAGAATACAGACCCTCAATGACCACAAGCGCGATTCCGCCTTCAATTTCGCCTTGACGTGTCAGTCGTTTGTCCAAATCAGCGGGAGAGTTATGACGAAACCGAATGGTCGGCGCGGCGGAAAGGCGGCAGCCATCAATGATACAAGCATGGCTATCGGCGTCGATGAATAACACGTCCCTAGGCCCGGCCAATGTAGCAATAGCAGCGAGATTGGTTTGGTATCCGGTAGAAAACACAATGGCGCTGGCCATACCCGCATGTTTTGCAAGAGCGTCCTCTAGGTCGAGATGCTCGGCGTAGGAACCATTGGCAATCCGCGAGCCAGTTGTGCCTGTGCCGTGGTTTTTGATGGCGTTAATGGATGCATCCATACAGTCCGGGTCAAACGTAAGCCCGAGATAATTATTGGTGCCCGCTAGTACAATAGAGCGGTTACCTATCCGTCCGCGTGTTGCGTTTTCAATGTCATCAAATTTAACCCCAAAGGGATCAACTCCAAGCTTGTTCACTATATCAGTGCGCGATTGCAGGGTTGAAAATTTATCAAAAATATCCATTGCCGCTACCCTTGTGTGAGTTGTCGCGTGGCACTGACTAATTCACCGACGGTTTTTATGTCGCTGACCATCTCCATGGGGATAGAAATATCATAGAAATCCTCCAAGCCCATAATCAAATCAAATACGGCGGTGGAATCGACTTCTAAATCCGTAACAATCCCGCTTTGCAGGGTGATAACATGATTTTTAGGATTGTAAGGAATTAGGAGTTCACAAATTTTATCAAAGATTTGCTCATGGGTTGGCGTTGGATTGGCATTTGACATGTAAGGCTCTTTTTGGCTTTGGTACAATAGTGATTCATCACTCATGATAATCTGGTAGTATTGTCCGCTTTAGCGCCGATTGCAACACTGTTTGTGTCTCATTCTCAACGGAGACACTCCAATCCTCGTACAAAAACTCTTTGAGTTTGCCTAAGGTCAAATGTCCTTTACCAAACAAACGCTTTGTCACACTATTGCCCACCGCGATTGGATAAAGAAGAGAAAGCGGCAATGGGAAAACCCGCACAGGACGACCCAAAGTCTGCGCACATTCTGCGCCAAATTCTGGCCATGTTATACTTGCACGAGTAGCCACTGTCACTGTACGGCCATCATTAGAGCCATCTAAACAAGCACCGGCTAGGAACCGTGCCAAATCGTCCACATGCACCAGCCCGATTTTGCGTGTGCGCCAATTGCGACCTCCCGGAGCGGGCAGTAACCCTTTTTTGATCAGTGCGTAAAACGGTGCGGTGGCTTTATCCTCAGCACCGAATACGGCGGGTGCGCGGACAACTACACCCTTCATTCCCCCTAGTTTACGCGCCAATTGTCCCTCGCCTGCCCGCTTGGAGCCGGCATAGTCAGACAACTCCGCCTGCTGCGCGGCTAGCGAAGATAGATATACAAACCGCTTTACCTTAGCGCGCGCCGCCGCTTGTACCAATGTACCGACAGCATTCGCATTGACCTTATAATACTCAGCCTTGGTCCGCGCTGTCACCAAGCCGGCCATATGGATAACCATATCCGCGCCCGCACACAGGGAAATTTCGCTAATGGGGTTATCCAGTGCGCCCTCTATCCAGTTAATATTAACGTGCTGGATGGTTTTACCACCAGAGCCAGGGCGGACTAATGCCTTGATTAAATACCCTTGGGATAATAATTCTCGAATAACAGCGCGACCAACAAACCCTGTTCCGCCAGTTAGCGCTACAATTTTTTGAGACACGCTTAAGAAACGCCTCGGTGTTCATCAATAACCCGCAAATTTATATCAGCTTGCAAGTCTAATATTTTGCCGTCCAAGAATTTTTCACGCACACGGGCACGGCTCAACTTGCCGGACGACGTGACAATCATAGAACCGCGTGGCACGAGAATTAGGGTTACAGGCGCCCCAATTTCAAGGCGGATGGCAGCGCTAACCGTAGCATGTATCTCGGCGAGTAAAGCCTCATCCCGGGTACGGCATTCGAGGAGCAAGATGATTTCTTTCTCGTCACCGCTTCCGCCCACAGCAAAGGAACAAGCACGCCCACAGCGGCTTGGTGCAGCAGCTTGGGCAGCCCACTCAATATCCTGTGGCCAGATATTGCGGCCATGCCATAAAATCAGGTCTTTGAACCGTCCTGTGACTACGATCTGGTCGTCGATCCAATACCCCAAATCCCCTGTGTCCAACCAACCATCTTCGGTAAATGCTGCCTGTGTCGCGAGGGCATTGTGGAAATATCCGGGCGTTACACTCGGGCCGAAAAGACAAATACGGCCAACTTTGCGCTGACCTTCAACTTTGCCATCGAAGCTACGGACTTCAAGTTTATGTTCCGGAAGAACACGGCCACACGCCACAAATGTACGCTTATGCTCTGCGGGAGTAATATCAGTTACAGGCACAGCTTCGCCCGTCCGCTCTAGGCGGTCAATATCAATTGTATCCTCAAGAAGACCTTGACCAAACGGCGAAAAAGTAGCGCCCAAAGTAATCTCAGCCAAACCATAACTCGGCATGAAAGAGCTTGCTTCAAAACCACTATGCTTAAAGGTCTTTGCAAATGCTTTTAAAGGCTCTGGCTGTACCATATCACCGCCAATACCGGCTGCTTTCCAGCACGATAAATCCAACTCTCGATCAGAACGCCAACGGCGGACACATAGCTCATAACCAAATGTTGGGCTATAGGACAGTGTACTTCGGTTCTGACTTATCAAGGTCAACCATGTTATTGGCCTGCGGGTGAAATCTTGTGGATCCAGATAATCTACAGTAAGCTGGCTCATCATAGGAGCAATCATAAACCCGATCAAACCCATATCATGATACATGGGCAACCAAGAGGTTGCGCGGTCACCCTCTTTAATATTCAACCCTCCCTCACCAACTAGGCCCAAGCAATTTGCCACGACAGTTTTCTGGGTGCCAATAATGCCCTTAGGAGAGCTGGAACTACCTGATGAATATTGAATATAACAGGGGCCGTCTGAGCCGTGGGGGCGAAGCTTTGTGCCAGCGGGATAATTGGCCAAATCCTCAAAACTAATCACGGGAACATCATTATCATTCAGAGCAGAACTGATGATATTTTTCATACTGGCGGGTGTTAAAAGCACTGCAAAATCGCCCGTATCAGCCATGCGCTGCAATTGACGCTCATAACTACCCCGTCCGCCAAGTGTTGCCGGCAGAGGAAGCGGTGCAGGAATGACGCCAGCATATTGGCAGGCAAAAAACATAATGACAAATTCTGCACTGGTTACGGCGCAAATTCCGACCCGATCACCGATTTCAGTGAGCGGCACGAGTCGCTTTGCTGCCTCTATGGCACGGGCTTTGACTTCCCTATAGGACAGCCGAGTTTTCAGATCGCCCTTGCCTGTATAAAAATTAAAGCCTGTATTGCACCGCGCTGCATATTCCAGCCCCTCTATGAGAGTTTCAAAACGCCCGGACACTAGTGGTTGCCCACGCTCTGAACTTGTCGGTGCTATCATGTATATCCCCTAGGCAACAGGTTATTTGTTACAAAAACATCTTAATAGCAAAAAAAAACTTAATGTAAAGAACCCCTTAGGTTGCTAGTAATTC
>JALSHM010000110.1 GCA_026982235.1 Robiginitomaculum sp.
ATGCTCTGGGCTCGCGTCTGGGTCGTCCGTTGCTTCGTCGGATTCCACATCATCAGCCCCCGCCTCCATGGCCGCTTCCATAACCGTGTCTTCATCACCAATAGACAGCGGATAAGTAATTTCGCCGATTTGGTCAAATCCAAAGGACACAGTGCCGGTCTCGCCGAGATTGCCACCATTTTTAGAAAACGCCGTGCGCACTTCCATGGCGGCGCGATTTTTATTATCTGTGGACACCTCGACAATAATGCCTATACCCGCAGGGCCAAAACCCTCATAGCGCATTTCGTCGTAATCCGCCCCCTCGCCCGCCGTACCTTTGTTAATCGCGCGCTGGATATTGTCCTTGGGCATGGACTGCCCTTTGGCATTATTGACGGCCAGGCGCAGGCGGGGATTCATATCCACATCGGGGCTACCCAATTTTGCAGCTATGGTAATATCCTTAGATAGCTTTGAGAACAGCTTAGATCGTAATTTGTCCTGCCGCCCTTTACGGTGCTGAATATTAGCCCATTTTGAATGTCCAGCCATGAAAGTCTCCGAGTTAGATTCTAATGTCCCGCGTATGTAGCCTATGGCTCTTTAGGGTTCAAGACGTCTATACAATTCATTATGCAATCATCTTGCCAAAATAGCTAGATATAGAGCCAATGCATAATAATCCTGAGCATATTGGATATTCTAAATCGACCAGTTGCTTATCAGGGGCAAATCTGCGTGCATCCATTCGCGTAGGCCACCGTCCATATGGGTTATGTTGGTAAAACCATGTTTTTCAAACAGGGCAAGGGCTTTCATACTGCGCCCACCGGAATGGCAATGGATGAGATAGGGCGCTTCCCTGTCTAAGCGTTTGATACGGCGCTCGAAAAATGCGCTTTCACAATCCAAATTGACCGCGTCCTTAATATAGAACATTTCAAACTCGTCCGCCGTACGCAAATCCAGCACCACTATTTCAGGCCGGGCTTCCAGCAGACTATGGGCTTGCTGCGCATTTATGTGTATAGGTTTCATGTTCGGCCTGTAGTAAACCTAACATATAAACCTCATGGCACGGGTAACAAGCCCGTTATGCGTCTATTATTGTTTTGCTGTCGCATGGGCGGTGAGACCGGCCAAGGCTTTGGTCATTTTGGTGAGCGGCAGGCTTGCTGTTTCTATCCCGTGACGGGCTTTGAGATAGGCCGGGTCATTATAGCTGAGGAAGACTTTCCCGGTCGCGTCTTGCCAAGCCAGCGCTTTAACAGGCAAATCCAGCCCTATGGTCGGGCTTTCGCTCATGAGCGGCGCACCAATTTTCGGCGAGCCAAAGATCAGCAAAGTATTGGGGCGCATATCCAGCCCCATATCCTGAGCGTTTTGGAAATGGTCAATACGGGCGAATACGCGTAATCCTTTGGCTTTTACCGCCGCTTCAAGCCGATCTATGGTTTGTTCCACACTATGGGCGCTTTCTATGGTTATGATACCCGCTTCATGTAAGGATTGCATAGGGGCGGTCTCCGGCATAGTGTTTTGGTCTTGCGCAGGTGCACAGGCGACCAAACTGGCCGCCACCACACTCGCTTTTACGAAATTGGCTATCATTTGACTGTCGGCAATCCGGATTTTTTCCACCCCGCCATACCGCCGTCCATATGGATAATGCTTGAAAAGCCTTGCTTTTTAAAATGCTTGAGAGAGGCCGTTGAACGTCCCCCAGAGCGGCAATGGATGAGATAGTCTTTTGACCCATCCAGCTTGGCAATTTCTGTGGCAAAATTTGGGTTTTTATAGTCAATATTGATGGCGCCATCAATATGCCCAGAGGCAAATTCACCGGGCGTGCGCACATCAATGACCGTCACCTCAGGGCGGTTTTTGAGTATGTCTGCGGCTTGGGTCGCATTCACATGGGTGACGTTCATTTCCACCATTTTTTCCATGCCAGCCTGAACCGTTTGTTGAGCTTGGGCTTTGGGAGCATCGGCTTGTGAGCATGCGGTCAGAGCGCCAAGGGCGAGAAGTGTGATAAGTTTCATATTCATAGTATTTTCCTTTTGGTTAAAATTTAGGGGTTTTTGCTAAAGGGGAGCGCTAGGTTCCACAATAAATGCGACGGTTTGTCGGTTTGGTATTCCGACAGGCCAATGGTCATATTATCATGACCCTCAGCGGGCTGGTCAATATAGGAACCGAATATCCGGTCCCAAATAGAGAGATTAAACCCATAATTTGAGTTGGTCTCGCGCACTATGACCGAATGATGCACGCGGTGCATATCGGGTGTAACGAACACCAAACGCACAATGCGGTCGAGCCAGAGCGGTAAGCGCAGATTGGCATGGTTGAACATGGCCGAACCATTGAGGATAATCTCAAACAAAATCACCCCGACCACAGCCGGCCCTAACAACAGAACAACCAACATTTTATAGGCCATAGACAGCACAATTTCTACCGGATGAAAGCGAATGCCTGTTGTGGCATCTATATCCCTATCCGCGTGGTGCATTTTGTGAAACGCCCAAATCATCGGAATTTTATGAGACGCCACATGTTGCCAATATACGGCCAAATCCAGCAATATGACGGACAATATGATATGCGCCCACGGCGGCATTTCAAACAGATTGAGCAAGCCCCAACCATGCTCAGAGGCATAGGCAGCCACACCGACCGCTGCGCCTATGGCTATGATGGTAAATATCAAGCGCAAAAGCACCGTATAAATCACAACAATCCCAAGATTAGTTGCGATATGCAAAAGCCTGTTTTGGGTGCGGGCTTTGCGCGGAAACAAGCTCTCTAAAGCCAGCATAAGCACCAACACGCCGCCGAATACCGACAGCCTGATCAGGCCTTCATGCTCTGCGATATATTGGCTCATAAGTTTGGGCTTTGGGTCAGTGTTGTCTTTGGCAATCCATAAGGCAGTAAATAGGTACGAAATCACACAATACAAGTCACGTCACACAGACAGATATAAACGTCACAAAAAAGTGAGCAGCCTGTAACTGGGCGCGAAACAGGCTGCTGCGTGGGAAAAGGCTATGCCTCACCCAATTTGGTTTATTTTTTACAGGTATTGATGCCCAATAATTGATATGGCGGGCACCACCCTGTGAGACCCGTCAGCAAAGGCACAACACCAATCCAGCCCCAAATGGTTTTCGGCCCTACGAAAACAAGAGCAATGAGCACAAGACCCACGATGATGCGGATTAAACGTTCCGGGCTACCGATATTTTTCGTCATAATATTCTCCATTTTGGCTCTGTCTATGAATTGACGGCCTAGTTAAGTACATTAGGTAGTGTACTCATAAACTAGCGATAAGTCATTAACTGACGATAGTTTCAGCCTGGGACATATTGTCCCTTTTTAGAATCGTTTTAATCACTATATATAGAACACAATTCCCATTTTTAATTCTACATTAGAGGACAATTATGACGAAACCTATTGTTAAATCGTTTTTCGACCCTGCGACAAATACCATCACCCATATTGCCCATGATCCTGCGCACCTTGAGGCGATTATTTTTGACCCGGTATTGGATTATTGCGCTGCCTCTGGCCGCACTGATACCAAGTCTGCGGATATGGTCATTGACTATGTTCAAAACGCCAAGCTTAGGGTCAAATATATCATAGAGACCCACGCCCATGCGGATCATTTATCCTCTGCGCCTTATCTGAAGGAAAAACTCGGCGGACAAATTATGATCGGTGCCCATATTGACGAAGTTCAAAAAGTATTTGGTGATGTGTTCAATGCGGACGAAAGCTTTGCCACAGATGGCAGCCAATTTGATGCCCTGCCCAAGGACGGCGATACATTTATGCTCGGTGATATAAAAGTTACGGCCATGCACACGCCTGGCCACACGCCTGCTTGTATGTCTTATCTGGTCGGCGATGCGGTCTTTGTGGGCGACACATTATTCATGCCGGACTTCGGCACAGCCCGTTGTGATTTCCCCGGCGGAAGTGCCCAGACCCTGTATAATTCCATACAAAAGCTGTTTACCCTGCCTGACGAAACCCGTGTATTTTTGTGCCATGACTACAAAGCCCCTGGCCGGGATGAATATGTATGGGAGACCACAATCGGCGCAGAAAAACGCCATAATAAACATGTGGGCGGCGGTATTGATATGGACAGTTTCGTTAAAATGCGCACTGAGCGGGACGCACAACTGGCCATGCCAAAACTGATATTGCCATCAGTGCAAGTCAATATGCGTGCCGGTGAATTTCCGCCCGCAGAAGACAATGGGACTATTTATTTGAAAATTCCTGTGAATGCTTTATAGGCGCGAACATGCATATTACAAAAATAACGGATCAGTTTTCTGTATCGCCTCAAATCGATTATAGCGATGTAAAAACCTTAGCCGATGCAGGTTATGCCTGTATCATAAATTGTCGCCCCGAAGGTGAGGAAGCGTCTCAACCCTTGTCT
>JALSHM010000111.1 GCA_026982235.1 Robiginitomaculum sp.
CAAGACTAAAATTAGCCCCCCCACCCGCAACGCCAACGCTTGCGTGGCGTGTCGCCTCCGCGACCTCTTGGGAGTACCCTTGCGGTGCTGCGCTCCGGCACTCATTCGCGTCACGGGGCAAAATCGCCGAAGATAAGTTCGAAAATCTAGGCGACACCTCAACGCTCGCCGAGCCGGAAGTGGTGGATGATTTGATAGATAACAGGATGAATAGGGGGTAGTGGACAAAGGCCGCTTTGGTGGCAGAAGGAGTCGTGAGAATTGCTGCGATGTAAAGTCGGCTGTGAGGGCAAAGAGGTCGTTAAGGAACCTCTGAATTATTGATATATTTGGTGTTTTTATTTGGTTTGGGCGGCGATTGTTCTTGGCTTTGTAATCGCGGTCAAAGCTTCGGCCATGGCGGGCATAGCGGCGGATATGGTAGAGAAATGGGGATCGTGGTTCATGGGGCTTATCGTCCTGTTCGTCGGCAAAGCATATGCGTCCCAAAAGGCAAATTAACTGACAAATTAACTGGCAAATTAACTTGCGCTTATGGTTGAGGCGTGTATACGACCCTTAGATTTTAAATTTTGGTAGTCGTGAGTCTATAATATTGTTTTTCTAAGTACCCAAGAACCTGTTCACCTCGTGTGAATGTTGATCTCACGATCACCCGCGTTTCCCAAGTCTCTAAGAAATGACGTAAGTCCTTCAATTTCCAGTTTTTAATCTCTATTTGTCTCTGGTCGCTTTGCCAAAGTGGTTAGGGTTTTATTCTTGCTCAAATTAGGAGAGTATTATGGCAACTGGAACAGTTAAATGGTTTAACGGAACTAAAGGCTACGGATTTATCGAGCCTGACGATGGCGGCAAAGACGTGTTTGTACACGTAAGTGCTGTTGAAGCGGCTGGCCTTTCAGGTCTGCAAGAAGACCAAAAAGTTAGCTACGAAATCGTAGAAAACCGTGGCAAAGAAGCTGCTGGCGATCTTGCGATTGTTGAAGGCTAGGTCTTAGGACTGAATTGCAATCGGGCTTTTAAGCTTGATACCAAATAGAAAAGCGGAGCGGAGCTTGTTAGCTCCGCTTTTTTGTATCATGGCTTAATCCGCTTCCTCGTCCCAAAGTTCCCTGATGCGGTGATCCAAATCTGCGCCTATGTTGAACCATGCGGTTTTTCCGGTTTTGCTGTCCAAGATGAACAGGCGGTCTTGCTGGCCTATGGTTTGGGAGAGAGCATTGCGAATTTGCTCGACCGCGTGGGGACTGCGCACCAGCCAGACCGTATCGCCAATGCGCTCGGCTTGGCCAAAGCTTTGCAGGGTTTGTAGGAAAGTCATCTCACCGTTGGAGCAGATTTCGGCCATAATAAGGTAAACTTTAGACCTAGCGCCTGCCGCCATTTGTGTTTGCGCAGAGGCCAGTTTTTGCGCTTGATGCATAGGTTGCGGGGTTGATTGGCTTTGGGCAACAGGCTGAATGGGCGCGTATTGTGCGGGAGACTGGATAGGAGATTGGGCTGGAGATTGGGAGCCTACTGGTGTACCGACTTGCCCCACCGCCATAAGCGGCTGGACAATTTCTTGGTGGGCGCTGGACCAGAGATTAAACTCGTCAAATTCTCCCGCACCGTAAAACCCGTGTTCAGGACTGTGGGATATCAAAGAAGCCGTAGTGATACGGCCTTCGGCGACAAAGCCACGCATCTGGTCATCGGAATATGGTCCGTAGGTCTGGTTTTCGACATTGACATACCAGTGCATATACCGCCCTTGCGTAATTGTTGTAATCATTGGAACCCACATGGTTGACTGTTTATTGATTCTTAGCAAGATATATTTTGGGGCAGGTTATATTTTGGTGCAAGATAAAATAATATACTTTAGGTTAGTAATAATAAGTTGACACCAATCCATAATAATCCAGTGAAAACACTTAGCGTGATGGTGCGCTTGAAACGAAATTCCAGTGCTAAAAACATCTGCATAGACCATAGAGCCGGGAACAACCAAGCCAATTCCGAAACTTGCATGTTCAAGAACGAATAAGCACTCCAGCCTATGGTTATTGCAAATGACAAGTGTAATAAGAAAGGTGAGCGCCATATTTTAGCAAGGATAAGGCAGGTAATTGCTAGGCCAAGACCTAAAAACTCCGCAGAAATAGTCGCGCCGGATAATTGCCAATAATACCAGATGATGCCGCCAGCGCAAACGCAAGCACTGGCTATGCCAATACTGTGGCTTATTTTGGCACCGCGCCGCCGCGCCGTAGAAGCCAAAAGCAAGGATAATAAACCTAATCCCCCCGTAGCATAAGCAAGACTTGAGCCGCTGAGTAAGTTATCAGATAATCCGCCAGCAAACCGGGCTATGCCCGCCACCATAAGTGCCCAAAATAATAATAATAGGTAAACTGGAAATTTTCCGGTTTTTTGACGGTTGGCCTTTAGTCCGCGCCTATATTGCGTAGAAACTGGGGCTGGTACGGATCCGTAATGGATGCGCACACTGGGTTTGACAGGTGAATATTTCGAAACGGTTATCACGCTCCTAGCACGCTTTGCCCTTCCGCTTGCCTGTCCGGGTGGGTGGTGTGAAATTGGCGCAGTATCCGAAGGTTTGTTATTCCCCAAGGGCACATTATCATTAGCGGTGTCTAGATTCGTTCTCATAACGCTAAGTTACGCACAATTCCTGCGCCGCAAATGAAATTCGCCTGAAACGGGCATTATATGCAAATTATTATAAGTATCCTTGAATAATTCGCGAGAGCTTCCCATCTGGTATGTAATAAGTTGATTTTCTTGATAAATGCCACTGGCTTTGTCGAGAAAATTGGGGTAGGACGCCCGCAAACCTAATGCCCGCAAACCTAGTGAGAGAGCTATCATGGCCAATGTATTACTTGTTATTTTGTTAATTATCAGCGTCATTTTAATCGGACTAATCCTGATTCAGCGTTCCGAAGGTGGTGCGCTTGGTATTGGTGGCAGCGGTGGTGGCGGTGGTGGCCTCATGTCTGGACGTGGAACGGCTGATTTGGTTTCGCGGATGACGGCGGTATTCGGCGCAGCATTTTTGCTTGTCAGCCTGTTGATCTCAATATCGTTTAACTTTCAAAACCAAGACGCGGGTCCATTTAACGCCGATGGTTCCCCAAGAGAAATGGCTGTTGAGACGGTAACGGATGAAAATATTCCAAATAATGACTTGAATAGCCCAGCCGTTTCGGACAAAGATGTGACCCCGTTGGTAGGAGATTCTCAAGGTGGAGAATCAACTGCAAACTCAGAAAAATCATCTGAGGATATATCGGAAGACAAACCTCAGAAAACACCGCAGGACTAACGGATTAGCGCCATTCTTCATTAGAAAGTCGCCAGCCGTTACCCTGATATGAGGAAACGGGTAATGGCCAAAAAGACGAAACCAAGATATATTTTTATTACAGGCGGGGTGGTCTCAAGCTTGGGTAAAGGTTTGGCGTCTGCTTCCTTAGGCGCTTTATTGCAGGCGCGTGGCTATAAAGTTCGTCTGCGAAAGTTAGACCCTTATTTGAATGTCGATCCTGGAACCATGTCCCCTTATCAGCACGGCGAGTGCTATGTTACGGACGACGGGGCTGAAACCGATCTGGACTTGGGGCATTATGAGCGCTTTACAGGCGTGTCCGCTCACCAAAGCGATAATATCACAACCGGGCGGATTTACTCGAATATAATTGAGAAAGAGCGGCGCGGCGATTATCTTGGTGCGACCGTGCAGGTCATTCCCCATGTTACCACTGAGATAAAAGACTTCGTACTATCTGATGCGGGCGAAGATGTGGATTTCGTCTTGTGCGAGGTTGGCGGTACGGTCGGCGATATTGAAGGCTTGCCGTTTTTCGAAGCCCTGCGCCAACTTGGTCAAGAATTGGGACGTGAACAAGTCTTGTTCATGCATGTCACCTTACTGCCCTATATCGCGGCGGCGGGTGAGGTGAAAACCAAACCGACCCAACATAGTGTAAAAGAACTGCGCTCTATCGGTATCCAGCCGGATATTTTACTGTGTCGGGCGGATCGGGAAATCGCCAAAAATGACATTCGCAAAATAGCCCTGTTTTGTAATGTGCGCGAGAGCGCAGTTATTCAGGGTTTGGATGCGCGCTCCATATATGATGTGCCGCTGGCTTATCACGCGGAAGGGCTAGACAGCGAGGTCTTGCATCATTTCGGCATGAAGTCCCGTAAGCGGATAAATCTACGGCGCTGGCGTGCAATTTCCGAAAGCTTGGCTAACCCGGACGGGGAAGTGAAAATTGCCGTGGTTGGTAAATACACGGTTTTGCCGGACGCTTATAAGTCTATCACCGAAGCCCTCGTTCACGGCGGGATTGCCAATAAGGTCAAGGTCAAGATTAAATGGATTGAAAGTGAAGAATTTTCCAAAGGTGGCTCGGAAAT
>JALSHM010000112.1 GCA_026982235.1 Robiginitomaculum sp.
CAGCTTCCATGGCCTCTGCCCGTTCGCGCAGGGCGGCTTCGGTGCGCCTAGAGCTGGTCACATCTTCCCAAGCCACCAATGTAGCACCGTCAGGTAGGGGTCTGGATAGATAGGTCAATATGGTGTCGTCAGATCGGTTGATCTCGCCTTGCACATGACGCCGGGCTTCGGGGGAAGGGTCGGTTGTGCGCGCAGCCATATCTTTCCAAAATTCGCGGTCATGATAGAGGCCTAAGAATAATTGTGTGAGGTCACGAAACCGAGGCTCATCTTTTAAGGCGTCTTCTGGTAAATTCCACATAGTTTCAAAGGCGGCATTGTGCATTTTAAGACGCCCATCTGGCCCAAATACCGCAACACCCTCAGTGAGTTTATCTAGGGTGGCCGTTTGCACATTTATCTGCGTGTTGAACCGGCTTTGCATAATCATTTGATCGGTAATATCGCCGAATAACAGGCTGATACCCCCTTGAGGGTCGCGCATGCGCACCAGGCGCAGCTCACGACCATCGGGCATACTCCAAAGTTCGTCGGGCATTTCGTCGGGCCAATCCGTATAATAGGCAATTTCCGTTTGCCGCCATTCTCGGTAATTGGGCTGCTCGGGCAGACGCCGTTTTTCACGCAGATAATCGAGCCATTCTTCGTGGGTGGGGCGATCTCGGAACCAATTTTCATCCAGCGCAAACATTTTGGCAAAAGCGTGGTTATGGAAATTCATACGTTTGTCGGCACCAAAGATAACAACGGCTTCGCCCATATTGTTCAGGGTTTCGTCATGGGCGCGAATATGGCGCTTCAGGGCAGCACGAAGGTTCTCAGCCTCAGAGGCATCGACTGCCATACCCGCAACGCCACCAGAAACGGGAAACATAGAAATCAAGGATGAAGTGTGGGTGCCGTTTAAGACGAGGCCACGGACATCCTTAATGTTTTTATGCTCAGCCAAGACCTGCCGGGCTTGCTGCACACAGCCATCATCTAGTTGAATTTGCTCCGCCAGTACCGTTTCCAAATCTTCTGCCCCTACAGCCTCTATATAGGCAGTGTTTGCCCATACCAAACGCCCGCCCCCGCTCAGCCGCCACATGGGGAAGGGGGCTTTGCCCATAATTTCAACAAAGGCTACAGGGTCGGAAAGTGCCGTTAGTTTTTCTTTTTCAAATTTAGAAATGGCGGCCTTTTCGTCGCCAGCGCGGATAGAGGCATCTTCCAGCCAAAGCACGACTTGTGCCCCAGCCACATTGCCGTCTGCCTCGATTAACTTATTGCCAGGCAGGGCGATGGAGGCAGAAAACGCTTCACCATGTTTGCGAAGATTGTTCACCAATTTGCGCAAAGTTGTGCTTTCACCGTCGCTCGAAATTGTGTTATGGTCGGCCAAGCCGCCCAGTAGATTACGGGCAAATTCTTTGGGCTTGCCCGGCTCGGCAAAACGCACCAAAGACGCCAGCGCCGCAGTAGACCCATAGACGGTTGGTTCGCCCCAGTCAGAATCTGCACCGGAGTCCGGGTTTGGCATCTTCCCTGACCAAACCAAAACCAAACCCGGATAAGCTGCAAATACAGTTTCCATTTGCGCAAGCTTTTGGTCAAGTTCAGATGCACGTTTACGCCAACGACGGATACCGTCGCGCCGCCCGGCACTGGTGCGCATGAACACAAATGCCACAATGATGGCAAATACTACCGCGCCAATTGTCACATATAATGACAATTTATCTAAATTAGTTGCGTCCAAAGTCTGTCTCTCATCCCCAAATGTTGTGTTTCAAATCAAGACATAAACATACAAGACAGACTTGGCTATGATGAATTTACACTGCAACTGCGCTTAACCAATTTTTCCTATGCCAGATGCAAAGCCGGATAAGTAGGAAAACATCCAGATGACCCATACAATGAGAGATAATTTGTGGAAATTTGTCAATGCGCGTTCATCACCGCGCCTTATCACCCGCAATGCCCATAAAAAATGAATGGCCATGAGAGCTAGGCTAATAAAGCCCATGATTGCGTGCGGTGTCCAGACAATTCCGCCAACAACTATAAAAGTTAGCACGGTAGCTAGCGTATCAACACCGACCCCACAGGCGAACATTTTTACATGCCAAGGCTTGAGCCTGCTCGCGTGTTTCTCCGCCCATACGCCCCATGTATAAAATATCATGGCAATGGTGAACAGGATTACGGCGGTGAATAAGAGTGGGGGCATGGCATATCCTTACAAGTGATGAGTGAATTATCGGCGTATTATAGAGCATTTATAGGCAGAAATATCTGCATGACCTGTAAGTGGACACTATGTCGCGCTGATTCTTAGAATAATTCTATTATATGCACATTGTCCCTTAAATCTTCCCATAGGGATATTCAACTGCCATAAAGTGGCACAAAAAAGGAAATTACTATGAAGCCTATGTTTTTAGCCGTTGCAGCTGCTGCAATGTTTGCTAGTACAGCAATCACCAGCCCCGTATATGCTGCAACCCATGAAGTGCAAATGCTCAACAAAAACCCGGATAATGCTAAGCAACGCATGGTGTTTTCGCCTGCATATCTAAAAATTGAGCCGGGTGATACTGTGATTTTCAAAGCTGTTGATAAAGGACATAATACAGTGTCTGTTAAAGGCATGATTCCCGAGGGGGCAACAGCTTGGAAAAGCAAAATGAATAAGGATTTTGAAATCACATTGGAAAAGCCAGGTGTTTACGGCTATAAATGTTTGCCGCATTTCGGCATGGGCATGGTTGGCGTCATTCAAGTCGGCGATGATATTTCCACCCTAGAAACAGCTAAAAGTGCAAAAATGCCGGGCAAGTCCAAAAAAGTATTCGGCGAAATATTTGAAAAAATAGAGAGCGGCGAATAACTATACATTGATTGATCTTGAAACATGCACCGACCTTGTAATGGGTCGGTGTTTTTATTTGTCCCAAGCTTGCTATCCTGCCCCTAAGCTATAGATAGGCCAGATGAAAGCTTATGATGTGATAATAATAGGCGCAGGTGCCGCAGGCATGATGTGTGGTGCGGTTGCTGGGGCACGGGGGCGCTCGGTTTTATTGATAGACAAAGCAGTCTCTGCAGGCGAGAAAATCCGCATATCTGGCGGTGGGCGCTGTAATTTTACCAATTTGCATTGTGGACCCCAAAATTTCATCTCGCAAAATAAACATTTTTGTAGATCTGCATTGGCCGGATACACGCCGCAAGATTTCATAGACCTTGTCAAAACCTATAAAATAAAATTCCACGAAAAACAAAAAGGCCAGCTTTTTTGTGATGAAAGCGCCAACCAAATAATTGGCATGTTGCGCAGTGAATGTAGAAAATCTGACAATCAATTCAAATTTGAAACCGATGTTCTCAATATTCAGAAAACCGACGAGGGTTTTATCGTCACCACGTCCAAAGCTTCGTGGCAATGTAGCAAATTGGTGATTGCGACGGGTGGGCCGAGCATCCCTAAAATGGGGGCGACGGGTTATGGTTATAAAGTGGCGGCGCAATTCGGCTTAAATATTATTGAGCCTGTGCCAGCGCTTGTGCCGCTGAGTTTTACCGACGGGTTTAAGGCGGCCTTGAAAGGGCTATCGGGCACGAGTGTGAATGTGCAAGTGCGCCACGACAAAACGGTTTTTAATGATGCTTTACTCTTCACCCACCGGGGTTTGTCTGGCCCGGCTATCTTGCAAATTTCGACCTATTGGCAGGCGGGCGATGAAATTGTTATTGACCTGGTGCCGGGGGTTGATGTTTTTGAACGTCTGAAATTAGCCCGAACACAAAGCCCCAAGCAAAGCCCGGCGGTTTTTTTATCTCAATTCTTGCCGCGCACTTTGACGGACTATTTGGTTAAAGACATTCCCCAAAAACGTCTCGCCGATATCAATGATAAAACCTTACATAAATTGGCCGAGAACATAAACCATTGGCGCACAAAACCAGCAGGCAGTGAAGGCTTTCGCACCGCAGAGGTCACACGCGGCGGTGTCGATACCAAAGAGCTATCCTCCAAAACATTTGAATCCCGTAAAGTCTCAGGCCTGTATTTTATCGGTGAGGTCGTAGATGTAACGGGTCATCTCGGTGGCCATAATTTCCAATGGGCTTGGGCAAGCGGATATGCCTGCGGTCAAGCACTCTAAGACGCGCCAAAGACAGGATAGTTTTGGCAGACGACATACTGAGATTTTGACGCTCTTCCCCCGTTTACGGGTTTGAGCCAAAGCGGGGCGACGTTCGACGACTCGATCTCGCTGCACTCGTAAGATTTGGCAGACTACAAATTGAGGATTAGAAGATTTTCCTTCCCCCACTTGTGGGTTTGAGCCAAAGCGGGGCAAATGCCCCGTGACGCGAATGAGTGCCGGAGCGCAGCACCGCAAGGGTACTCCCAAGAGGTCGCGGAGGCG
>JALSHM010000113.1 GCA_026982235.1 Robiginitomaculum sp.
ATAGACGGCAAGCAAAACCGCCATAGCAGCCTTAATAAAGGGACGAAATGCAAAGAATGGCCGCCAACGTAGGATGAGGAAAATAGCGGCGAAGATAATTGCGAGGGTGAGAGTGGGTGATTGTGACATTTATTTTTCCTTTGTTTCATCCTCACGCATAAATGGGGTGAGGATGCTACTCCCGCTGCCAATCTGAATAATGCTCTGCTATGGCGCGGAACAGGGTGATATTGTGTGCCATATAGCCTTCGCCTGTCGCGTCCGTTTCCATAAATTCGCGGTGGGCGGCGTTTTTGGCAATAACGATACCCGCCTTGGGATTGACGTAAATATATTGGCCATAAACGCCAACGGCATAAAATTCGCCGTCTGCATTGGGGGGTATCCACCATTGATAGCCATAACCAAAAGGGCTGCCATCAGCAGTCTGGTTATGATTATATGCCATGGGCGGCGCACTGGGGGTTGTGGAGGCTTGCACCCAGTCCGCCGGGATGATTTGTGTGCTGTGTCCGTCTTCTATGCGCTTGCCACCATTTCTAAACAATTCGCCGAACAAGGCATAATCCCGGGTGCGCATATTGAGACCGCCAAGTGCAAAGGCATTGCCTTTACTATCGGTTGAATAGGTAGCATCCGCACCGGCACCAATTTTTGACCACAGGTTTTCGACAAAATAATCCTGCAATGTTTCGCCCGTCGCCGCCCGCAAAACCATGGCAATCACATGGGTGTCAATGGAACAATACTGCCAAGCTTCCCCGGGTTTTCTAATGGTTTTCTTTTGTTTGGCGGCAAATTTATCCAAAGAGCCGCCCACAGCGAGGACTGTACCCATTTTGTTAATGTCGGATTTAGGATCGAGATAGTCTTCGTTAAAGTCAATGCCACTGGCCATATGTAGGACATTGCGCAAAGTCGCACCGTCATAGGCTGAGCCTTTCAGGCTGGGTACATATTTGGTCACTTGGTCGTCGAGGCTCTCTATGTCGCCGCGTGATAATGCAAGCCCGGTCAAAGCAGAGACAAAGGATTTTGACATAGACCATGAAATGCGTAAATCGTCTTTGCCAGTGCCTTGGTAATAGTCTTCAAACACGATTGCACCGTCCTTGACCACTACCAAAGCAGTTGTGCTGAGTTCTTCGAGCATGGCTTTGGTGTTTTTTTCTTCACCTCTATCCAGATAGGTTTCAGGCAGGGGCGACAGCGCTATTGGCCATTCATGTGCGGGGCCACTTTTGGGGAGAGGGTCTGCATAGAGCAAGCCGTCCATATGGGAAAAATTTTGCACAATCTTGTCGGCATCAAACAATGATTTTACCCGAATGAGCCTTTGAATATTGCCCATATTAAAAATTAAAATGATGACCAGTACGGTGATAATGGCCAATGCGATTTTTCTAAGTTTCATGTCTTACTCTCCGTCTATTTTGAGCGCCGTTTCTAGGGCATTTAGGCCGTCTTGACCGGGAATAGCCACAGGTGTGCCGTCTAGGATGGAGGATGTGAAAGCGCTTGTACCTGCGCCGAGGCTATCTTTGGCAAGGGGGTGATCCGCGAAATCGGCGTTAAATCCATAGCCCGTTGTGTCTTTGAAAGCCTTATTCACGAAATCTATCCGCACATAGCCATCTGGATAATCAATCCGCATCACTCGGTCGGGGCCGTCTTCGCATCTGCTGGCCTCAAAATGTGCTGTAGCGCCGTTTTTAAAGGTGAGTACGCCGCGCGCCGCGTCCGGGGTGTTGGAATACACGCGCAAGGATTCACCGTCGACGCTTATGGGTCTTTCGCCCATCAACCACATCGCCATATCCAGGTCGTGGGTCATGAGGTCGAGCGTGACCGATACATCCGTACCCCGTTCGGATACGGGGCCAAAACGGGTGGCGGTGATTCTTGTGGGCTTTTGGGGGGCACTGTCCAGGCCAATGGCACGGGCGACAAAGCGTTCTTGATGTCCGACTTGCAAGACCAAATTACTTTCTTCGGCCAGCCTGACCATAGTCTGGGCTGATTCTAATTCAGAAGCTATGGGTTTTTCTACGAATACATGCTTGCCAGCCCGCAGCGCAGCAATGGCTATGGGCGCATGGTGGACAGCACTGCTGGCCACGATTACGGCATCAACACCTGATAGAAGCGTATTGCAATTATCAAAGGCGCTTGTGTTATGGCGTTTGGCGGCGGCGCGGACACGTTCGTGGTCGGGGTCAAATATACCGATAAAATCGTGGCGCGGGTGGGTGGCGCATTTGCCTGCATGGTAATTGCCAAACACACCCGCACCTATAACACCAATTTTAAGCGAATCCGATTTCATGCTATTCTCCAATTTTATTTACTTTCCTCTATACCTGACGCGGTTTCAAGTGTTAGATAGCTATATTCAACAATTTGCATATGGAGCGCGATATGACCTTAACCTCAACAAATATCTGTTTGACAGAATACCCCAAGGGGCTGCCAACAAAAGATACTTTCCAAACAACCACGACGGAAGTTGTGCCTGCGGGCGAGGGGGAGATTACGGTTAAGAACCACTGGATGAGTGTGGATCCCTATATGCGCGGTCGAATGACGGGTATCAAAACTTATATTGAGCCTTTCCAAATTGGCCAGCCGCTTGAAGGGGGGGCGGTCGGTGAAGTCACCCATTCCGGACATAAGGACTTCAAAGTTGGGGATTGGGTCATGACCATGCTCGGTTGGCGTTCCATGTTTACGGCCAAGGTGGAAGACTTGCGAAAGATTATGTGCCAGAAAATTGATCCCAATATGTTGCCCCCACAAGCTTTCCTTGGGGTGGCCGGCATGCCGGGACTGACCGCTTATGCTGGCTTGTATAAAGTCGCAGAGTTTCAGCCCGGAGAGACGGTTTTGGTGTCCGGGGCAGCGGGGGCGGTAGGCTCCACGGTATGCCAGCTTGCTAAGGCAGATGGGGCGACAGTTATCGGGATAGCAGGCTCTGATGACAAGTGTAAATGGCTCGAATCACATGGATGTGATTCGGCGATAAATTACAAAACCACCGAAGATATGACAAAAGCCATCAGAAAAGCTGCTCCGGATGGAATCGACGTTTATTTCGAAAATGTCGGCGGCAAAATGCTGGAAGCCGCTCTCAATAATATGAAAATGTTTGGCCGCATAGCAGTGTGCGGAATGATTTCTAACTATAATGATGAAAAACCTGTTCCTGGTCCGCCAAACCTCGTCATGATTGTTGGTAAGTCATTGAAAGTACAAGGGTTTATTGTCTCTAATTACAGTAAATACGCCCTTGAATATTTTGCAAAATTAGGCCCGCTTATGGCCTCTGGAAAGCTTGTACAACAAGAGACGGTCTTAGAGGGTTTAGACAAAGCGCCCGAAGCATTTTTGCGGCTTTTTTCAGGTGATAAGCAAGGAAAAATGTTGGTCAAAATAACATAAAAACCTAGGTTTTATAGGGGTTTTTACCTTGCATTAACCATTTTGACAGTGAATGCTTATTGTAAGAATTTCGCGCATTCCGGGCGGAACAAAATTATAAGGGAGAATCCCATGAACAAGAAAGAACTTGTCGGCGCAGTTGCCGCTCAATGTGGATGCACACAAGCACAGGCAGCCGAATTTTTCGAAGCTTTTGCTGGTAGCATTATTGGCCATCTAAAAGCTGAAGGTGACGGCGCCGAGGTTAACTTACCAGGTTTTGGTAAATTTGTCGCCAAACACCGTCCTGCACGCGAAATGCGTAATCCAGCGACGGGTAAAACTATGATGAGCAAAGCCAAAACTGGTATCCAGTTCAAGCCAGCCGCAGCGCTTAAAGACATCTAATACGTCCCACATATGTAAGAAGTAAAAAACCGCTCCGATACAACGGGGCGGTTTTTTATATTGCAACAGCCGTATTATCTGCGCGATTGGCGCGGAGTTCTTCTGCTATTAGGAATGCCAGCTCTAAGGCTTGATCCGCATTGAGGCGGGGGTCGCAATGGGTGTGATAGCGCGATGAGAGATCTTCTTCGCGCAGTTCTCTGGCACCGCCAATACATTCGGTGACGTTTTGCCCGGTCATTTCGAAATGTACACCGCCCGGCCAGCAATCCTCAGAATGTAAGACTTGTATGAAGTTTTTCACTTCGGCCAAAATCCGGTTAAACGGCCTGGTTTTATATCCTGCATCAGTTTTCAGTGTATTGCCGTGCATAGGGTCGCAAGACCACACCACATGCTTGCCTGCGCGTTTGACAGCACGGGCGAGGGTGGGGAGCTCCTTAGCCACTTGTTCATGACCGTAGCGAGCGATTAGGGTGATACGCCCGGCTTTGTTTTTCGGGTTGAGGGTATCTATAAGCTTTAAGAGCTCATCAGGCTGTAACTC